>NZ_PRLH01000147.1 GCF_003013815.1 Cyanothece sp. BG0011
TATACACATTTTTAAGAAGCAATTGCTCGGATTCACCACAGGATTTGATTATACTTCACAAACCATAACAAGTCCTTGACCTATTCATTTTAATTTATGAAGACAAGTAGGAATTATTTATTATTAATTAATCTTACTCTTTAATCTGGGGTAATTCAACCCAAAAACCACTGCCAAGATTAACGTCTGATTCGACCCCCAGTCTTCCCCCCAATCTTTCAACCCCTTTTTTAACAATGGCTAAACCAATACCGGTTCCGGGATAAGTTTCATTGCCATGTAACCGTTCAAACACTTCAAAAATACGTTCTTGATGTTGCGCTTCGATGCCGATGCCGTTATCTTCTATCCATAAACGGACAACATTTTCAGGATACTCCTCAGTCCGAATATGTATTTGAGGTTTAACCTTACTAGAGGTAAATTTAAGGGCATTAGACAGCAAGTTCTCAACAATTTGCTGCAAAATTGTTCGATTACCTAAAACATTCAATAAGGGTCTGTCTACGGTGATTTCTGCTTTAACCTCTGTTATTTGTATTTCTAAGTCTTCTAGAGCTTTATTGACCACTGAGGTTAGATTCACCGGCTTTTTATAAATTTCAGTTCGTGACAAGCGACTATAAGCCAGTAAGTCTTGAATTAACCTTTCCATTTGCTCGGCTGAGGTGGCCAACCTTGAGGTATATTCTTGTCCCAACTCATCTAATTTGTCAGCATAATCTTCTTGTAGAGCGATGGCAAACCCTTGAATGGCTCGTAAGGGAGCTTTAAGATCATGGGAAATACTGTAAGTGAAGGCTTTGAGTTCTTGGTTAATTTCTTCTAGTTGGGTCGTCCGTTCTCGTACTTTATTTTCTAACTCTAGAGCATAATTTCGACTCGCTTGAGTGAGATTGGCCTGTTGTAGAGCGATCGCTATTTGAATGCTGATTTCTTCAATCATGGTCAATTGTTCTGCACTAATCTCTTGGGCATCTTCTACCCACAACTTGAGAATACCGAGCAATTTATTTTGTAGTTTGAGACCAAAACAAATAAAACAGTCTAACCCTGACACAGCCACTTCAGGCATGGCGGACAATAACTGAGGTGATTGACTCAAATAACTCACCACATAACTTTGTTCTGATGCTTGTAACCTCTCAATTAAAGTTTGCCAAAGGTTGAGATTCGTTTCTAAGCCTTGTTGTGCTGTTTGTTCGGCTATCCCCTGAGTGACTAAAGTCGTGGCAGTCTGACGTTGTGAGTCAAAGGTGACAACTGACACCCGTTGACAAGTTGATAAATCTTGAATGTTATTAATGGCGATTGTGGCGATCGCTTGGGGTGTTTGTGCCTCAATAATGGCTTTATCGATTTGATGGAGATTCGATAGGCGTTTTAAAGCTTGTGCTTGGGACAATTCTAAATTTTTGCGCTTTTGAATATTTTCTATCACACAAATAAAATATTCTGGTTCTTCGGTTTGGTTTCTGAATAAAGAAACGGTGAGATTCATCCAAATGCAAGCGTTATCTTTACGGATATACCGTTTCTCCATGGAATAACTCTCAATTTCTCCTGACAAAACTTGACGGACATAGGCTAAATCCGGTTCTAAATCATCAGGATAAGTAATCTCTTGAAAAGTTTTTTCTAATAACTCTTTTTCGTTATAACCAAGAATTGCGCAAAGTTTTTGATTGACCCTTAACCATTGACCATTAGGGGCAACGTGAGCCATTCCTACTGCTGCCTGTTCAAAGGTCTGGCGAAACTGAATTTCACTCTGTTGGGCAGCAATTTTGGCTTGTTTAATTTCGGTCACATCTTTAGCGCAGGAAATCACTAAACGCCGACCATCTAATAATCGACCCAAGGGGGCAGAACTAAAATTCCAGATACGAAATTGTCCCCCGGCCGTTCTAATTTTAAATTCTCCTTCTTCGACTCGCTGATTTAATTCGTATAGACGATCAATGAAAGATTTAACGGTTTTTTGTTTTCTTCCATAAGCTTTTTCTGTCCACTCAGCAGTGGTGGGAATGTCTTCTATGGTGTAACCGGATAACTCAGTCCAAGTTTGATTCACGTGCATAATTTCTCCATCTTCAGCGTGAACTAATACAGGGATGGGGGCATTAAACACAGCGCAATGGAGTTTTTTCTTATTGTTGCTAAGTGAACATTCAGAATTTTCACCACAATTCATTTGCTCGTTTAGCAATCGATTAACTTCTAGAAGTTGCTCGTTTTGAGATTGAATGATCTGGGTAAACTTCTGTTTTTCTTCTTGACGGATCAACTCTTTCTGCACCGAGAAATTTAATCGCTCGGCCGTAATTTGATCTTTAACTAAATAATCAGCAGCGCCGAGTTGAATAAACTTTACCGCTATATTTTCATTGCCTTGTCCCGTTAAAATAATCACAGGACAAGGATTTTTATTATATTTTTGTTGCCACCGCCTTATCCATTCTAAGCCATCAATATCCGGTAAAAAATAATCTAATAAGACCAGATCCGGTAAAGCGTTAGGATAGATTTCTAAGGCTGTTTTTCCTGTTTCGGCTTCGATGAAATGGTAATCATAGTCAGCACTTTTGTTAAGATAGCGTCGATACACTGCCCTATCGACTTCCGAATCATCCACTAACAGGATCGTCCGTTGTTTTTTAGGTGGGAAATGGGGGGGGTTCCTCATCTTGTTTAAGCGATCGCTAGTCATAGAAAATATAGTGCTACGCACTAGGCAAGGGTTCTCCCCCTCACCAAAGGGGGAGTTAGAGGGGGTGGCAAGGGTTCTCCCCCTCACCAAAGGGGGAGTTAGAGGGGGTGGCAAGGGTTCTCCCCCTCACCAAAGGGGGAGTTAGAGGGGGTGGCAAGAGTTGATGAGATGATAGTTTCAACTGTAACAAATGTCCTCACCTTTTTTTGTATTGCTTTATTATCTTGATTGTAATAATTGTGACAAAGATTGAACCAATCGAACCGGTTCAATAGGTTTAGAGAGATGAAGATCAAAACCAGCTAAGAGTGCCTCTTGTTTATCTTCTTCTCTAGCATAAGCAGTTAAAGCGATCGCCGGTACCCGAAAGGATTCATCCTCGTTACGACGAATTTGTCGAATGAGTTGATAACCATCTTCTAAGGGCATGGAAATATCGCTAATAATGGCATCTATTGACTGTTGTTGATATTGACTCAACCCTTCTTTAACCGAACTAGCAGCCATAATCTTAGCACCGCACTGTTCTAAAATTAGGGTGATCATTTCTCTCGCATCGGCTTCGTCTTCTACGACTAATAGAGTAAAATTGGACAGAGACGGAAGGGAATTGAACTGAGAGGATGAGGTCAATTGGGTTTCCTGGTTGCGGACTGATTGGATCACAGGCAACTCAACGGTAAAGGTACTGCCTTGATCAGTTCCCTCACTCTGGGCTATTACTTTACCCTCGTGCATCTCGACAATATGACGCACAATAGCTAAACCTAAGCCTAGACCTCCTTTTGTTCGGGTTGAGGACTTATGTTCTGCTTGACGAAAGCGATCAAAAATATGGGGTAAGACATCACGAGGAATTCCTTTACCTGTATCTGTGATGCGAATCCATGCCATCTGGTGATTTTCTTCCCCTCCCTCAATGGTAATGGAACCGTCTGTCGGGGTAAATTTGACGGCATTAATTAACAAGTTCCAAAATACTTGTTGTAGTCTTTCTTTATCTCCATTAATCTCTATGGTTTGACTATTCAGTTGAAGATTGATGTCAATATTTTTGGCCTTAGCCGTTGGACTGATGGTATCAATAGACGACAAGATAACAGTGATTAAATTAATAGGCTGAAGTTGTAGTTTCAATGTACCGCAAATAATCCGCGAAACATCGAGCAGGTCTTCAATTAGCTGAGTTTGTACGTTAGCATTGCGTTCAATGACTTCTAACCCGGTGTTAAATTGGTCTTCGTTTAACGTTCCGCTTCGTATTAGCTGCATCCAACCAATAATGGCATTGAGAGGGGTGCGTAATTCATGGGAAAGGGTGGCTAAAAACTCATCTTTGACGCGATTTAATCTTTCGGCTTCGTCTTTTGCCTCCCTTGCCTCATTTAAGAGTTGAATGCGTTCTATTTCTGCTTGTTTGCTGGCCGTAATATCGGCGATTGCCCCTTCATAACCAATAATCTTACCTTTTTTATCTTTAACGGCGATCGCTTTATGACTTACCCAAATGATTTCTTGTTGGCCATTACGAATTTGCCCTTCAAAGTCTTCTTTTACCTCAACTTCTCCTAATTGTTGTTGCCATTGACGATAAACCTCTGGTTCAAGGTGATAATTCCCTAAATTTTGATTAAATAGTTCTTCTCCTCTTTCATAACCCAACATTTTAACCAAAGTGGGGTTGGCTTCTAAAATTTCCCCTGCACGATTCAGACGATATAATCCTATGGGCATCCGTTGAAAAAAGCGATCGTAGGTTTGTTGAATTTGGTCTAAGGCTTGTCTTTGTTGCCATCGCTGCCATGCTGAGCGAATGGCTGCTGCTAGACGGATATAATGTTGAGGCGACTTAAGTACATAATCATCTAATCCCGCTTTCATGGCTTCGACGGCAATTTCTTCGCTACCGGTACCGGTAAACATGATGACGGGACAATCTGGGAACTGCTGTTTAATGCGATGTAATATATCTAAGCCGGTGGTCCAACGTAAGCGATAGTCAGTCACCACTAAGTTGAATTTTTGCTTTTGTAAGGCTTCGCTAAAGTCAGTTTCGTCGATAATTTCCCAATATTTAAATTCAGGAAACAGTTTTTTGATTTGACGTAAAGCCAATTTGCGATCGCTTGGGTTATCGTCAATGATTAAGGCTTTGGGGTAATTCATTGTTAATAGCGGGGTTTATAACGGGTTGAGGTAAGATTAGTCAATTATGTTTATTTAATTGTATAAGAAACACTGATAGTTATTTTATTGAGCTATTCCCATTCATACAAATTTAACGGTCAATCAGAATGTAGAATTTAGAATGTAGAATTTAGAATTACCTCCACCTCAAGTTGGAGGCTTGAAACAAGGAAAACTCTTCTTTTCATCCCCTTAAAATAGGAGGCTTGGAACCCTTTTTTTCGGTCATTTAGTCTCAATGTTATTACATTTTCCATACAATTTACTACGGCACGCTGAAGCCCCTTATTCCTTTTCTTGAAATAATACTAATTTTTAACAGTTAATAGAGATTTCAAAGACCTAACATCCTAATTCAGATTATACCTTATAAGGGTTTTTGTTTGGGAATACCGACGCTACGAGGAAATTGCCTAGGGGTTGAAATTACTTTTTTGAGGTAAATAAAATGACGGACACTTTGAGTCAAGGGAGTCTGAAACTGCTTAACTAAAATAATCTTTCCTCCTAATTGTTTGAGAGCAGTTTGCAAGTTTGATTCTTCTGCTTTTGTCCAGTTTCCCCGATATAAAACACCGATTCCTCCCACTTTGAGAAAAGGTAAAACATATTCAGCACAGACAGAAGGTTCTCCCACGGCACGAATTAACCCTAAATCGTAAGTTTCTCTATGTTGTTGTAAATGTCCTATATCTTCCGCGCGACCGATAACTGTTTGACAATTGGATAATTTTAAGGCATCTAAAAAGAGATTAATGACCTTTATCTTTTTCTGAGTTGAATCTAATAAGCTTAGTTGCCAATGAGGAAAAATAATACTAATCGGCAGACCGGGAAAACCTGCCCCTGTTCCTATGTCAATGACTTTTAATGAATCTTTATAGGGTAAAAAATCTAAACCAATAACACCAGCTAAAGAGTCCCATAGATGTTTTTCCCAGAAGTCTTGGGGATCAGTTATTCGAGTTAAATTAATTTGACGATTAATTAAGAGAATTTCTTGATATAATTGTTCCCATTTTTCTAATTGTTTTTCTGTGGGTTGCCATTGTAAACTATTTTGCCAAGTATCTTCAAAAGTTGGTAATTTCATTAATGAAATAATAGTATTTTCTTACAGTTTGCTATTGATTGGATACCAATCTTCATCTAAGAGATGATCAAACCATCCGTTAGGTAATTGAGTGGGATAGTCAGATTCTTTACGCTTAATAACTTTTTTCCCATCTGCACGTTTTCCTTCTTTAATGGCTAATTTTCTGGCTTTAGGATAAACCCTTTCTACTGCATCGGGTAAATAACGACGTAATGATCCTGATTTTTCTAAACTCGACGAATATTAATATTAATGTTTAATTTTTCGATAAACTCGTAAGAGAATTTTCTCAAATTCTACCCAAACAAACATCAAACTACTAAACAGTAAACAGATAACTAATTGTTCTCCTGTTAACACGGTGGTGTTAAAGAAAGCCCGTAACGGAGCCACATAAACTAACATTAATTGTAGAGTGGTGGTAACAATAACTGCCCCCCAAAGATAAGGGTTAGAAAAAGGATTCATTTCAATAGCCAAACGAGTGGTCGAACGAGCTGCGATCGCATGGCCCATCTGTGCAATACATAGGGTAGTAAAGACCATGGTTTTCCAACTTTCGGGGTCATTACCCGGTTGTTGAGACTCATTGAAAGCCCAAGACATCAAAGCAATGGTAATAATCGAGAAAACAATCCCAATGCGGACAATATAAAACCCTAACCCACGGGCAAAAATACTCTCTTTGGGACTAAAAGGAGGCCGTTCCATAATATGGGGATCAGCCGGTTCGACTGCCAAGGCTAACGCCGGTAAACCATCGGTAACGAGGTTCATCCAGAGAATTTGTAGGGGGATTAAAGGAACCCCAGACAGTCCCATTAAAGGGGCTGCCGCAATGGTGATTACTTCCCCCACATTACTGCCTAAAATATACTTAATAAAATGACGAATATTGCTATACACTACCCGTCCCTCTTCTGTGGCGGCCACGATGGTGGCAAAATTATCATCTAGCAAGACCATATCACTGGCCTCCTTGCTCACATCCGTGCCAGTAATGCCCATAGCGATGCCGATATCGGCTTGTTTGAGTGCGGGGGCATCATTAACCCCGTCGCCGGTCATAGCCACAAATTTGTTGCGCTTCTGCAAGGCTTGGACAATGCGTAATTTATGTTCAGGAGAGACACGGGCGTAAACACTGACGGTTTCTACCTCTTGCTCTAACTGGGGTTGAGATATTCTTTCTAATTCCCGTCCCGTCAAAACTCGATCCTCTGGTAGCACAATACCCAACTGTTGAGCGATCGCTTGGGCGGTGAGTTGATGGTCTCCTGTAATCATGATGGGACGAATACCAGCAGCCCGACATTTTGCCACTGCGGTTTTCACTTCGGGCCGGGGTGCATCCATCATTCCCACTAACCCTAACCAAATTAACCCTTGTTCGGCTTCGTCTGCTTCGGTTGCGTCAGGGATTTGTTTGAGGGGTTTATAGGCGAACCCTAACACCCTTAAAGCCCGCTTAGCCATACCATTATTCCCCCGTAACACCTGTTCTCGGTGTTCTTGGGTCAAGGGTTGAACCCGTTGCCCTTGCTGATAATAGTCGCATCTTTCTAAAATTAATTCGGGTGAACCCTTAGTTAATAAGAGATAATCATCATCTGGCTGACTTTGCCAACTGGGCCAGCGATCGCTGGTTTGATTCGCTTGAGAAATAATACTCATGCGTTTGCGTTCGGAAGAAAAGGGAAATTCTCCGACCCTTGCATATTGTTGTTCTAACGCTGACTGTTCAAGTCCTGCTTTTCCCCCTAAAACCAGTAACGATGCTTCTGTGGGGTCACCGATAATCGTCCAGTCTCCTGCTTCTTGGGACAAATGGGCATCATTACATAACACCCCTGTCAATAATAACGCTTGTAATCCTCCATACCGACTACAATTAATGCTACTTTTGGCCTCGCTACAAATAAACTCTCCCGATGGTTCGTATCCTGTCCCTGTGACTTGATAGTTCCCTTCGAGGGTTTCGACTTCTTGAACCACCATTTTATTTTGGGTCAACGTTCCGGTTTTATCTGAACAAATAACGTTAACCGATCCCAAGGTTTCGACGGCCGGGAGTTTACGAATTAGAGCGTGACGCTTAACCATGCGTTGGGTTCCCAGGGCCAAGGTCACGGTAATAACGGCCGGTAACCCTTCCGGAACCACGGCAACGGCCATACTTAGGGAAATTTCGATTAGTTCTTGTAGTAGTCCCCAACCGGCTCTGAGTACCCCACCCACAACCACCACTGCAACTAAGATTAATGAACCGGTTACTAAGACGTTTCCTAACTGGGTCATGCGTTGCTGTAAGGGGGTGTCTTCTGTTTCCACCGATTGAAGCATTTCGGCGATTTTCCCCAGTTCTGTGTCCATTCCTGTGCCGGTAACCACCACTTTTGCCCGACCTTGGATTACTTCGGTGCCGGTAAAGACCATATTTGTGCGATCGCCGATGGGGGTTTCTTCTTCTAACCCTTGGCTTAAGGTATTTTTGTCAACGGCGTGGGCTTCTCCGGTTAGGGCTGACTCTCGAATTTGCAGATGAGAGCCGTCTATAATTTGACCATCAGCACAAAGGGTGTCCCCTGCTTCAATTAAAATGATATCCCCTGGAACTAAAAAGGGTGCGTCTACTTCTTGACGTTTTCCATCTCTAATCACTTGAACCCTAGGAGAAGATAGCTTTTTTAAGGCGGCCAGGGCTTTTTCGGCGCGGGTTTCTTGTAAATAGCCTAATAGTCCGTTTAAGATAACAATGGAAAAGATGGCGATGGTATCTTTAAAAGGAACACCCCCCTTAGTCGTGCCACTGTTTCGTAATTCAACAATATCTAAAATACCGGAAATAATAGCCACTACGATCAGCATAATTAACATGATGTTCGTAAACTGATCGAGTAGTATTTCCCAGTTACTACGGCCGGCCGTTTCTTCTATTTCGTTAGGGCCATAATGTTTTTGTCGTTGATTAACACTTTCTGTGTCTAAACCCGTTTGGGGGTTCGTTCCCAGGGTGTCTAGGGTTTTGGCTACCGAATAAGTATGCCAAGATTGTTTACGTTGCGGTAGGGTATGGGCAGAATAGGATCGGGTCACAGGAACCAAGGTCAGTTATATAGTCTACTGTTCTTGATTTTACTGTTAACTTTTGAAAATGTTACCCTTTATCACAAAATTGTAAACTCTCTTGCTTTTTATTAACTTAAATCTTTAAAAATAGTTAAACTTTCTTCAGTTTTTTTTATCTCTAATCTGGGTTTAAAATTTGAGATTGAATATAACTATAGAACAGCGATCGCAAAACGAGAAATCATGAATCTGAATCCACCAGTCTCATCCATCGGTAGGCCCATGTTATCGTAAATGAGGGTTGCTTGAGTAGAATTACTCCCCAATAGAAAGGTTGCAGATGCACCAACAAGAGTTAAAGCAGTAATAATGGTTTTGTTCATAGTTTATTTTTCGGTTAATCTACAATAGGATGATTAATTGTAAACCTTCATTTTGTAATATGCTAACCTCGATATGACCCCTAAAGAATCTCTATTAGAAGAAATTGAAGAAATTCCTGAAGCTTTTGTACCTGAAGTCTTGAAGTTTATCGAGTATCTTAAATACAAACATCAACAAGAGATGTTACAAACGACTTTACTCTCTCAATCAAAACTTGCTAAAGATTGGTCAACTCCTTCAGAAGATGAAGCATGGCAAAATTTGTAAAAGGAGATGTTGTGATTGTTCCTTTCCCCTTTTCGGATTTAAGCGAAGCAAAACGTCGTCCTGCTCTTGTTGTGGCTGAATTAACTGGGGATGATTTAATTCTTTGTCAAATTACCAGTCAGGCAATCTCTGATAGTTATGCTATCTCTATTACAAACACTGATTTTCTCAGTGGCGGACTTAACCGCAATAGCAATATTCGTCCTAACCGACTATTTACGGCTGATAATTCTCTTATTATCTACAAAGCAGGGACATTAAAACCCAAAAAACTAGAGGAAGTTATTGACCAGATTATCTCTATTTTCAGGCGCAACTCTCATCCTTGAGTATAAGACAATTTCCAGCCAAAACTTAACTTTTCTGTTGAGTGGGACGCAATAAAATATCATGAATTTGTACATAGTCAGGTTGGGATAGAATATAGTAAACGGCGTTAGCAATATCTTCGGGTTGTAACACGGGAAAACGACTATAAAGTTCTTGGGCTTTTTCTTTATTATTGTTATATTTTTCAGCAAATTCTGTCTCGACAAACCCCGGACTAATAGAAGATATTTTAATGTTTTTATTGGCTTCTCTTAACTCTTGTCTTAACCCTTCGGTTAATGCTCTGACTGCATATTTACTAGCAGCATAAACCCCACTATATAAAGGGACACGATGGCCGGACATCGAACTAATATGAATAATATGGCCTTGGTTGCGATCGCTCATATCTTTGATGGCTTCACGGGTACAGATACATAAGGCCAAGACATTCACTTCTAACATTTCTCTCCATGCTTCTGTCTCTCCTGTCATCAAGGGTTGTTTATGTCCTAAACCAGCATTATTGATTAATACATCAACCCCACCCCATTGCTCTCTAATGGTGTCAAACATCTTTAAAATATCTGCTTCTTGACGTAAATCAACGTTTAAGGCTAAAACTTCACTATTTTTTTCTTGCAACTTCTCAGTTAATTTATCTAACTTTTCTTGACGACGCGCACACACAACTAAACGATAATTTTCTTGTGCTAAACGATGGGCGATCGCTTCTCCAATACCGCTAGATGAACCAGTAATTAAAGCTATTTTTGACGTTGATTTTTTTGTAATCATTTAATTCTTTTTTTTTAATATTAATTTTAAGTAAATGTTAATCAAGACGTAAAATGGTAACAACCAATCACAACATTTCCAACAAATTTATGTCTTTTATTTTTTTTGTGCATACTGATTAACTAATACACTGATAATCTCTTGATAAGATGTTTGTTGTTTTTTGGCTTCTGCTTTAAAAAAGCGAATAGTTTCTTCATTTAACTCTAAAGTTACTTTTACCTTGCTTTTTTTAGGAATTAGTTTTTCAGGAGATGGTAAAAAATCTTCAACAACTTCCCCTAATTCCATTGGTTCATTCGTGTAAATGATTTCTTTGTTCATAAAATTTTCGTCCTTTTCGCCAATAACCTGCCCCAAAAATTCTAATTTTTCCGTTTCGATAAGTAAAACGCACAGTTATAATTTCTTGATTCACTTTACCAAGACAATAAAATCGCTTTTCTGTGACACTATGAGCTAAGTCTTCTAAAATAATACGATGAGTATCAAAAAAAGCATATTGAGCTAATTCAAAAGAAAGGCCATGTTTTTCTAAATTTGCTTGGTTTTTGCTTTCATCCCACTCAAAATTGCTCTCCATCGCCACAGATACTTTTATTTTATCTCATCATCTCAAATTTTATGCACACTCATCAACAGCAATTAATGATTTTTGTTGTAACTGTAATTGATACATATGATTGAACAAATTCCAGCAATAGTCTTCAGAAAGTCCACAAGTCACAGCCCCCCTTAATACAACATTCAAATACCAATCATTAGGGGCTAATTCTTGGGGTAATTTATCGATAACGACATAGGTTCTCACATTAGTATAAACCTGTCCCTCACTGTGAATGGTGACATATTCCCGACGATAACCATTACGGGGAACTTCTTCTCGTTCATCTAGGCGATCGCTAAACCGCCACGGAAGTTGATATAGTACCCCTTCTACTTTAGCACCGGCATCCGGAACCACATCTAAAGCCCCACAATTACGGCGCAAGGAACGACGATAAAACCCTAAACGATACCCTTCTAACACTGCTGTTCCTATCACATATTCATGGGTATTTTCCCCAAAGGTTCGCTTTAAGTCTACTGGACACATACACGAGCCGTAGGCAAAATAGTAAAAAGACTCAGATGTCTCTTTAGGCTGCCAGTGACTTTTATTGTGATGATGATAGGCACTATAATCGGTTCCCATCTCAGTCGCCACCAAAGGAGAATTGTTAGGAGTTTGATTCATGGTTCATCATGGGGTTAGAGGTTGGCCATAGATAGTCGACAAGGGGTCTAATTTTAATGTTCCTTTTAGGAACTTTCCTGTTACAATTTAACTGAGCTTAACTCGCTGTCTAAGGTTAAGGTGAGTTTATCAGCAATGCCTTCAATCCAGTTTTCGTCTTGTTTAGTATAACTTCGAGGCACATTCGCCCCTAAAATCATCGCCCCACGGTTTCCCAAGGGTTGACAAATTACCCCTTGTGTGTTTGGGGGTAAATAATTAAATTCAATTTTTCCTGGATAAAGGTTTAAATTGACCAGATAAACAGGTTTCTGGGTTTCTAGAACCCGTTGTAAAATTTTGCCTGGCGTGACTTGAGGAGTCGGACCTAAGACACCTCGGCGGAGTAATACTGTATCCTGATAATACACGACTAAAGATCGAGTAACGGTATTAGTTAATACCAGATGAGAAGCCCAGGCCAATTCTGTTTTGATAGAATCGGGTAAATGGGGGTTAAATTCGAGGCCTTCTTCTCCTTCTAGGGTAACTGCATCCGGCGATCGCGGTTGAATCTGTTGCCAAATTAATCCGACTAAAATTAAGACCCCACTTAAGATCACCCCTAAGACATCGGATCTTGCTTGAGACTCAGTTAATTGTACCGTCATGAAACGATTGATTAACAAAAGGATACCCCCTAAACTACCAGCAAAGAGGGGAATTAATCGTAAAATTCGATTAGGATCTGATTTCATAGTAGGTTGAAAACGATGATTTTAAGAATCAGGTTTAGTTATCGCTATATTTTTTTGACTGTATTATAATCTTATTAATTTTAACGAATAAGAGTGGTTGTTGCCTTTTTAAGGAACAATTGGATAAAATCGAAAGATAAAAGTTGACATCTGATGTTTAATCTGTTGTCTTATCTTAAAAAAAGTTTAATTTGTAGTAAAGTAGAACGAACTCATGTCGTTCTCATCCTTAATCTATGACTATAGTGACACACCTTCCCCTAACAGACAATTATTTAGGAGCATTTTTGCCCATCGATAGCGTTTTTTCGACCCAAGGCATCATGGTGATGTTATTGGCTGCCTATGGTTTGGCCATGTGGATGTTTCTCACCAGTGCGCCCAAAGTTTACACTATCATGGTATCTGATCTAGAGGTCGCCCGACAATTTTATGAGGGGTTATTGCAGTTAAATGTGGCTGATGTTCCCCTTCATTATTATTACAATTACGAACAAACGTTAGGAACCGCAGGGGTTGACCCCTTTTATATGACGGCAACCCCCACCGCCACCGCTACCAGCAACTACGGGGCTGGGGATGGACTATGGTATCAATTGAAAAAAAATACCCAACTCCATATTATCGGAGGGGCAAGTTATGGCGCAAAAAATCGTCAGCGTCATGTCTGTTTTGATAATGAATGTTTAGAAGATATTTTATTAAGGGTGGAGTCGAGACGGTTAAAGTATAAAGTTCGTCGTAGAAAACCCCTGAATTTTTTGGTGAAGGATATTGATGAGAGAATCATTGAAATGGTAGAAGTTAAAAATTAAAGTTAAACGGGGTGAGGAAAACTCACCCTTATTTTTCGGGTAACATTTCTAAGAGAAACTGTTTATAACAATCATAAGAATCTAGACTAAAACAGACAAAAATAACCTGCTGAATGGTGGTATTTCCTTGTAAAAAGTCTTTAACGGTTTGAATGGCGATGGGGGTTGCTAACTCTAAAGGATAACCATAAACTCCCGTACTAATAGCAGGAAAAGCAATAGTTTTTAAGCGTTTTTCTGTGGCAATTTCTAAACAGCGATTGTAACAACTGGCTAATAATTGATCTTCTTGAGCATTACCGCCACGCCAAACCGGACCAACGGTATGAATAACCCATTGTGCTGGCAATTGATAACCCTTGGTTATTTTAGCATCTCCCACATTGCACCCTCCTAGGGTACGACATTCTTCTAATAATGCCGGTCCTGCTGCTTGGTGAATGGCCCCGTCAACCCCACCCCCTCCTAGTAATGATTCATTGGCAGCGTTAACAATAGCATCCACCCCTTGCTGAGTGATATCTCCTTGTATGGCGATAATCTTTTTTGATGTTCCGTTTGAACTCATAAAATTCTCCTGTCAATATTTAGAGTTTATCACTCTTTTTTATTGAGGATTGTTTATGAATTATTGTTATAAATTGTTTCTAAAATGCTTGATTTTCTGGACTTGACATGATATTATATTCATAATGAAAAAGTGTTGCGCCTGTTACCTACTTTTCAGATCCATAAAAAGCATTGTTTAGAAATAAATAAAGTTGTAAGGTGGGGAGTGCATCGGCCTACTCAGTTTCTTTTGTCAAATAAAATTTATAATTTTTAGATAAATCTGGTTCTGCTTCTGTGCAACCAATAAAATCTGACCAGTCATCTATGTTATTTTCTGATGTTTCTGGTTGATTAGATGAAGAATATCTTTTTTTTAATAGTTCAACAAAATCTATTAATAATTCTTGTGCTTCTTCGGGTAATTCATCGAGATCGCGCTGTAATTTTTCAATATTAATCATTGTATTTAACTGTTATTTACTATTTCAATTAAATTTCTACTTTTCTTAATTATAAGGTGGGCAAATATTTTAACTTTTTTATAATTACCGATAACTTTTTAATTTGCCCACCCTACGATTTTTTAATCATCAAGCAACTTGATTATAATAGGTTTTAGGTGTCGGTAAGGTTTCCCCTACAATCTGATAATCTTCAATGAGTAATTCTAACACTTCAACCCCATTAGAAACTGCTTCGGTATAAGTGTCACCGTGGTTTCTCCATTGTTGTCCTGGAAAGTCAGGAAACCCCACAACATAACAGTTATCTTCCTCTGACCATTGAATAATCATGGTATATTTTGGGTTATTCATTGTTCTGTCTCTGTTGTGTTTGTTCTATATTTTCTTTAACCTGTAAATGCAAGGTTGACCGATAATAAAGAAGAGTCCTCAAGGGGGCAACCTTGGGGACATCAACACAATATATTACTATTAGGAGTTTAACTCATGAATGAACCTTCTACCGTTACTTATACCACGGCAGAAATTCTCAAGCGCATTGAGGATAAGATGGACAGCAACCAAAAAGAGACAAATGAGAAATTTAAAGAGCTATCCCAAAAGATTGATAAGCAATCAGAAAAAATAGGCAGTATAGAGGTAGAATTAACGGAAGTTAAAACAGAACTCAAAGGAATGAATAAACGGTTAGATTCCCAAGAGTTTATCAATCGTTCCGTTGCTATTGGGGTCATTGTTGCTTTAACCAGTGGAGCGATTAAGTTATTTTTCCCGAACTTTCCTAATCTACCCCATTAATCAGTCTGGGTTTAATTGTATTAAACCCCTACAGAATTCTAACGTAGGGGCTTAATATTATTAAGCCCTAAAGATTGTAATCGAACACACATACTACACGAAAACCGTCAACGTGGCTATATTGGTCGCGTCTATGATCTACAAGACGAATCGCAGAACTGCACATATCAGGGCCAGAAAACCACGAACCGCCTCTCAGTACAGCATATGAATTATTTTGTCTATTTTTAGCTAAATTTGAGGGCTTAAATCCCATCCAAGCACTACCATCATTAGGGGCACCTTGATAATTATAATGAGAATTATCAGCGCACCATTCCCAGACATTACCGTGCATATCATATAATCCAAACCCATTGGGAGGAAAAGACCCCACAGGGGTCGTTTTTCCTCTTCTTATCCCCTTGTTTTCCTGTGCATAAACATAGCTACCATTGTAGTTAGCTAAGTCTGTTGTTATCGTCTCCCCAAAATAAAAGGGGGTTGTTGTGCCTGCACGACAAGCATATTCCCATTGTGCTTCACTGGGTAATTGATATATTCTAGGTATATTATCTTGTTGTGTTAGTTTAAAGAGTCTTTGACAAAACTCTACACAGTGATACCAGCTAACTTGTTGAACGGGATTTTTATTCCCTTTAAAATCCGAAGGATTGGGATCTAAATCATCATTAACTTTTAAATTAGTTTGAGAGGCTATAGCTTTCCATTGTTCTTGGGTAATGGCATATTTACTCATGAAAAAAGGTTGAAGAGTAACGAGATGTCGAGGACTACATTCTTTTAACCAATTAATATTAATCTTCTTAGATAACATCTTTATTTCTGCCTCACTTATTCCCATCATAAACTTACCCCCTGGTATTTTCATCATTTCTAGTTTCACTCCTCCTGGTAATATTTCTGTGAAACATTGTGCTTGTCTGATTTCACGGTTTATAATCTGTCCTCTTGCATTAACTTTTACTGTTTCAAAGGAAACTGTTTGTAAATAATTTTCTAAAGAATCGGGTTTCTTTTGAGGGGTTTGTATTTGTAAAGATGGAGGAACAAACGTTTTAGCAATTGGTTTTTTAATAGTAGGTTGAGGGGTTACTATTGGTGAAACTGATGGTTGAGTTTCATCTAACTTTTGCAAATCATTTAATACTGCTGCTGCTGTTTGATAACGATCGCTTATATTCTGAGCTAACATTTTATCTAAAATAGCTGCTAACTTCGGATTTATAAGGATTCCCTGTTCTTGTGCGTATTCTTTCCATCGCCAATCACTATGATTTTCATCTAATAATTTATCAATCGTATTGCCATATTCATCTTCATCATCGGGGAAACATTGAGTTAATAATCTAACTGCAGTTACCCCTAAACTATAAATATCACTAGCCGGTTTTGCTCTCCCTTGCATTTGTTCTATTGCTGCATAACCCATTGTATAGATTTGGGTTCCTGCCATTGATTTCATGGTGGTACTAACTTGTTTTGATGCACCAAAATCTATCAATACTAATTCTGCTGTATTTCCTTGTCTATAACTATTAGATGAAACCCGACGCATGATATTCTCTGGTTTAATATCGCGGTGTAATATTTTTTGTTGATGGAGATAGTCTAAAACGGGTAATAATTCTTTTAAAAGTTGTTTGATTTTTTCCTCACTAAACCGTCCTTGTTGCCAAACTTCATCAAATAATGTATGACCTTCAATAAATTCTTGAACCAGATAAAAGTCATTATTATCTTCAAAATAACCATGAAGTTTAGGGATTTGGGGATGTTCTAATTCATAGAGACGTTTTGCTTCTCTTTTAAAGAGTTCTTTTGCTTTTTGTAAAGTACCACCTTGCATGGAAGTTACTAACTTTTTAATGACTCTTTTTTCATCCATTAAATGCAGATCATGGGCTAAATAAGTTCTACCAAAAGCACCTTCTCCAAGCTTTTTAATGATTTTATAGTGAACTTGAAACAAATATTTTTGACTGGTTTTACTTAAGTTTTCTCCGCAACCATGACAGTTTTTATTATTATCAGGATTTTCTGGATTATAACAACTAGGGTTAAGACAATAAAGCATAATTAATAATTAATAACTGATAACTGATGACTGATAACTGTTATTTCTGTTATAACCAATAAGAAGTAGTGTTGTGATGAAGGGAAAGAAGATGACAGGACAAGACCTACACCAATTATTGTACAGTAAATGGGGAAGATCCTACGATATGCAACTAAGAAAGGTTAAAGGTAAGATTTTTTGTCAAGTGATGTGGAAGTATCTTGAACAAGCATCTTTCCCGATGACAGAACAAGAATACTTTGAACATTTGAATGCGATCGCAAACTACCTAACCGCTTGGGGAAGTCAACAACAAATTATTAATTATTTAGAAACCACAAATGAACGTCCCCGTCTCGGAAAAGCAGTAAGTATTCCCCTCGACTTAGGGGAAAAAAGTTCAGAATGGATTTTAGATGAGTAATTCTATGTTACCCTCTATAAAAATGAATTGAATAATCTAGTTTTATGGAAGTTTTTACGATTTTTTTGTCGAGTTTAATCACCATTCTTTCCCCTATCGGGTTTGTGGTGGATACGGTAGTGGCGAATCGATTACGATCGCAAGTTTCGAGTGTAGAGGAGTTAGCCGTTAGGATTGATAATACCCCCAGTTATCAAGCGGTATCAGGAAAAATTGATCGGGTACGCATTGCTAGTCGTGGCATAGAGATTATTGACAATTTAAGAATAGATACTTTTGATTTAGAAACCGATCCCATTGACATTAATATTAATAAAGTTCAAGAATTAGCAGGAATTAAAAGTATCCAATCTTCTCTCAATAAACCCTTTCAAGGGGCTTTTCGTCTGGTTATAGAAGAAGATGATCTCAATTCAGCCTTAAAAGCTTATAGTATTAGAGAACAATTACAAGGGTTAATTGACACTATTTTACCTCCCGAAGCCCCTCGCTTTAAAATTTTAAAATTACAGATTAATTTTATGACAGAAAATCGCCTAGCTTTAGAAATTGAATTAGAACAAGAAGGTGCAGAAGGAGAAGACCCCACGAAGTTAGATATTTCAGCACAAGTTGCTTTTGCCATAGAACAAGGAAAAAAGATTAAATTAACCGATCTAACGGCGATTATTAATGATAGAAAACTCTCTTCACGATTTGCTAATATAATATTGGCAGGGATTAGTGAGCGATTAACCCTAGATATTTTCGCCGATCAAGGATTTTTCGTGAGAATTTTAAACGTCAATCTTAACGACGAAACCCTCGATATTGCTGCCTTTTTTCGCCTGAGTCCATCGGAAGAATAATTAAAGATTAATGATTAATTATTAATTCTTAATCATCCCACCAGGAACTGTTATCTACGCTAGAATCGTCGTGAAGATAAAAAACAGTTAAGAGGAAAATAATATGCAAGATAATAATCATCAAAAAGGTTCCTCTATTGGCTTTATTGCGGGAATTATCGCAGCCATGCTAACCACTGGAACCGTAGTTACTTGGTGGGCCGTTCATACGTTAACTAATTCGACTGATACCCCCACCCCCACAGAAAGTCCGGTGAGTCAACCGGCTGAAACTGAACAACGAGGACAAGTTTACTGGTTGGATGCCACCGGCGATCGCTTAAAATTAGAGGAGACTCC
This sequence comes from Cyanothece sp. BG0011, assembly GCF_003013815.1. Classification (GTDB taxonomy): domain Bacteria; phylum Cyanobacteriota; class Cyanobacteriia; order Cyanobacteriales; family Microcystaceae; genus Crocosphaera. Next base: position 19,094 of record NZ_PRLH01000147.1, read on the forward strand.
TTTAACCCTAGAAAAGTCTCTAACAGACCAACAAGTGTTAGAAACTGCCATGAAAGACTTATTATCGGGTCCTGAGGGGTCTGAAAATGACACCACCATTCCCTCAGAAACCAAGCTATTAAGCCTTAAATTAGACGACAAAGGAGTTCATCTTAATCTCTCCTCAGAATTTACCACCGGCGGCGGTAGTGCATCCATGATGGGACGGTTAGCGCAACTATTGTACACTGCCACCAGTTTAGATGAGAACGCTAAAGTCTGGTTATCTATTGACGGCGAACCCTTAGAAGTATTAGGGGGAGAGGGGTTAATGATAGAACAACCCATGACTCGTCAGTGGTTTGACGAGAATTTTGAGTTATAAACGGAACTTAAGCGAATCTTTTGTTAGAATCCTAGTGATTTATTTATTTGGGTTTTAATACTGTCTAAAACAGTTATGATCATGTCATTAAATCGTGTATTTCGTGGGTTGGGAGTGTTTCCAGTTTCTCTGGGTTTATTGCTGTTTACAGTGCCTGTAAAAGCCGGTAATTGGAACCAGTTTAGTGTGTGTATTACTCAACTAGAAAAGTTTGATGTCTCAGGGGACGATGCGTCGATTGCTTGTTCTGATGCATTGATTCCTAAAGAATTATCAGAATGTGTCAGTATTATAGCAAATGCAACTCCTATCAATGGAAATGACTCCGTAAGAGCTTGTTTCCAAGTCAGACGGCCTATTGATTTAGGAAACTGTGTTGCTGATATTTATAATGCGCTTCCTAATTTAGCCGTCGTCGACCCAGAAACGGATACGGAAGAAATCAATTTATTAACATTATTAAATTCCTGTCGAACCAGTTTACGGCCGGGTTTTTATTCTGAATGTGTCATTGCGACTGCTAGGGAAGTCAGTGATATGAGTCCCGTTAGAGCGATGGATATCTGTCTCTCTGCACAAGATTTTCCTCGCAGTTTGTTTCCTGCGTATAATGAATAATTGTTATATTACACATAACAAATATGGTAGGGGTCAACGGCCGTTGACCCCTACTTTCTGTTAATTATTAACGGCTAACTATGAAATTTGTATTAACTGCTATTAGTGGTTTATTAATGGGCTTGACAACGGCTCCTTTTTCTGCTTTTTATTTGGCTTGGATCGCGTTAATTCCTTTATGGTTGTTGACTGTATCTAATAACAAAAGTTACTATCAAAAAAAGTCACTATTCAGCAATATTATTGTTAATAAAAAAACAGCGATCGCTTTTGTTTGGGGATTCGCTTATCATGGATTCGGTTTATTTTGGATCACGGGTATTCATCCCATGACTTGGATGGGAGTGCCTTGGCTATTTAGTTTATTAATTGCCCTTTTTTGTTGGTTATTTATTACCATTTGGGGAGCAATATTAGTGACAGTTTGGTCAATCATTTTTCGTTTGTTTATGGGGACAAAGGGGACAATAATTAAAAATAATATTTTACAAGCTATTATAAGGGTAATTTTTGGGGTAGCGATTTGGTGTTTATTAGAATTATTGTGGAATCAAGGTGCATTATGGTGGACTTCTTTATCTTATACTCAAAGTCCTAATAATTTAATCATTTTACAACTAACAAAGTTATCAGGTTATTCTACTGTTACTGCTGCTATTGTAGGTATTAATGGGTTATTGGCAGAGTCTATTTTAATTTATTATCAAAATAAAAAACAATATTTTTTATTAATTTTTACTTCTTTGATAGGAATTACTGCGTTACATCTAGGGGGACTTTATTTATATATGCAACCCTTAATGAATAATGTCGATCAAGCCATCAATGTGGGCATTATTCAAGGGAATATTCCTAATACTATAAAACTCTATCCCGAAGGATGGAAAAAGGCCATTGAAGGCTATACAAAAGGCTATAAAAAACTCAGTAATCAAAAGGTTGACTTAATCATTACACCTGAAACAGCTTTACCCTTTGATCTGGATTATATTGTTAATAATAGTTCCTTTTATTCGGCTATTTTAGATCAGCAAGTTCCCGTAATTCTGGGAGCATTTGGGAGTAACAATACCAGTTATACCAATAGTCTATTCATGATAGATGAAACAGGAAAAATAATGAGTCGTTTTGATAAAGTAAAATTAGTTCCCCTTGGGGAATATATTCCGTTTGAGGATATTTTAGGAAAACTAATTGATAGATTATCTCCCTTAGATAGTCATTTAGTAGCAGGAAATACCGAGCAAAAATTTAAGACACCTTTTGGTCAAGCAATCACAGGAATTTGTTATGAATCTGCATTTAGTGAACATTTTCGCCGTCAAGCAAAAGCCGGTGGACAGTTTATCATTACGGCTTCTAATAATGCCCATTATAGTGAAATTATGCCCGCACAACATCACGCACAAGATGTTATTCGCGCTGTTGAAACTGATAGATGGATGGCAAGGGCAACTAATACTGGTTATTCTGCTATTGTTAACCCAAAAGGGGACACTTTATGGATATCAGATATCAATACTTATGAGTTACATCAAGGGGTTATTTACCCTAGAAATACCAAAACTTTATATGTAAAATGGGGTGACTGGTTAACCCTTGGTTTAGGTATTGTTGCAGGGATATTATGGTTAACAAAGTTAGTTTTATGATAATCATTCCTGAAGATTGGGAATACTAATTATAAGTGTACTTATGATGATGAATTATGAAACTAAAACGAATAGCTTGGGGTTTAGGAATAACCACGGTTACCACTGCTGGTTTAGTGGGACTTATTTCCCTAGTAAACTTACCCTATCCTATGATACGTCGTCCCGTCTCAAAAGTTGCCCCACTGTTATTATTACCCAGTTATATTGAAATGGATCATCACTATCGAGAAGCGATCGCCCATGTTGAACAAGCGGATCAACTGATTCATCATGTTTCTAGTTTTGATGATATCAAATTAGGGGAAGAAAAGGTTAAATTAGCACAAGAAAATTTAGATAAATTGCCTGTTTGGTTCATTGGTTATGAACCCAAAAGATATTGTCAAATGTTTAGTTGCAGTTGGCAGTTTACCATTGATGAATTTGAAGCGGCTAGAAAGAAAATAGGCAGAATGGAAGCAATTATTTTTCAACAAAAAAATGCTTTTAATACCTATCAACAAGCAGAAACTAATTTACAACAAGCTAAACAAAACTATCAACAAGCTACTCAACTAAAAGAAAAACAAACCATTGTTACCAGTTGGCAGCAATCTTTAGATGAATTACAACAGTTACCCCCTCAAACCTTTGCAGCTACTTTAGTTAGTTCAAAATTAGATAGTTATCAAAGAGACTTTCAAGCTGTCACAGGAACCATAACAGCAAAAGAAAGAACAAATACAATGATAAGCGCAGCGAAAAACTTTTCTTTATCAGCCACAAAACTCTGTGAAAATCCCCCCCATTCGGTGGATAAATGGGAAGAATGTCAACAACTTTGGCAAAAAGCCATTACTCGTTTAGAAACCATTTCTCAAGATGATCTAGGGTATTTAGAAACTCAAGCTTTATTAGCAGAATATGAAACCAATTCTAGTCTAGTCAAACTACAGAGTAAAGCCGAAAAAGAATCAGTTGAAGCCTTAGAAATGGCTAAAAAAGATATCCAAAGTTTACAAGAACAATTTGCCGATGGAGTTGAACCCAATGAACGAAAACTATTTATCACTAAAATGCAAGGAAATATGGAAAAATTGAAACAAGTTAAAACAGGAACCACTGCTTATAATGAAGCACAACAATTATTATCATTAGCCGAAGCTAAACTAAAAGAAGCCACACAGTAAATTAAAGAAAATGATTGAAAAAAAAGCAAACTTGGTTAACAATAGGTAAGTGAGTTTTATGATTATTATTGATGTCTAACCCTCAAACCAGCCAAACTCAAACCTACCACGCCATATTAGACGCATTAAACCATCTTGTTGATGTGGTGGCAAAACTGCGATCGCCTGACGGGGGATGTCCCTGGGATCTCGCCCAAACCCCTCAAACTTTGATACCCTATGTCATAGAAGAAGCCTATGAAGTGGTTCATGCCATTAGAAGCGAGGATCAAGAGGCTATTGTAGAAGAGTTAGGGGACTTATTATTACAAGTGGTATTACAAGCACAAATAGCCCAAGATTACGGTTATTTTAGTTTACAAGAAGTCGCCGAAGGTATCACCGAAAAATTGATCCGTCGTCATCCTCATGTGTTTGGAAATGTAGCGGTAGAAAATAGCGAAGAAGTGCGTGAAAATTGGGAGAAAATTAAAGCAGAAGAGAAAGGAGAAACCCCAGAAATGGCTCAATTATTGAGTCGGAAACTAGAAAGATATAATCGAAGTTTACCCCCTTTAATGGCCAGTAGTAAAATCTCAGTTAAAGCAGCAAAAGCAGGGTTTGAATGGAAAACAGTAGACGGGGTTTGGGAAAAATTCAATGAAGAATTAACGGAGTTTAAAGAATCATTAGAAACCGATAATAAAGCTCATCAACAATCAGAATTAGGGGATTTATTATTTACTATTATTAATATTGCAAGATGGTATGGTTTGGATGCTTCAGAAGCTTTAGCAGGAACCAATGAAAGGTTTATTCAACGACTGTCTACAATGGAAAAATTTGCCGATCGCTCTTTAACGGATTATTCCATAGAAGAATTAGAAAAGCTTTGGCAACAAGCTAAAAAACAACTGAAGCAGTAAACCGATAGCTGACTGACTCGAAACAGGTTATAATTTAAAAAGAAACTCAACTTATTTCTATGACCATCGATCAAGAAAAAGAACAATCTAACTCAGTCTCAAGCCAGAAAAATAATGTCTTGAAAGCGATTTGGGAAAATGTACAAATTCTAGGCATTGCTATTATATTAGCCGTTATTATTCGCACTTTTATCGCTGAACCCAGATACATTCCTTCTGAGTCGATGTATCCCACCTTAGCAACCGGCGATCGCTTGGTTGTTGAAAAAGTTTCTTATTATTTTCATCCTCCTAAACCAGGGGATATTATTGTTTTTGAACCTCCCATGCAACTACAACTGCAAGGTTATCAAAGAAGCCAAGCATTTATTAAAAGAATTGTGGCTAGGGGTGGCGAAACAGTTGGGGTTCAAGATGGCATCGTTTATATCAATAATCAACCCGTTGATGAAGATTATATCTTAGAATCTCCCCACTATAATTTACAAACCGTAGAAGTTCCCGAAGGCTATTTATTTGTCATGGGAGACAATCGAAATAATAGTAATGATTCCCATGTTTGGGGCTTTTTGCCTGAAAAAAACGTCATTGGCCATGCTGTTTTTCGCTTCTTTCCTTGGCAACGTATTGGTAGTATTTTAAGCACAATAATTTAATAATGAAATCACCATTAAAACGTAGAAAATTTATAGGATTTACATCAGCTTTATTAGGCAGCTTAATTTTAAAAGCTTGTGGAAATAACAATAATTCAACTTCAACAAATCCAGAAGTTTCTCCCTCTCCAAACCAAGAAAAAGAAACAACAGAAAGCCAGAATCCTCTTAAGATAGCTATTGTTTTACCTGGTATTATAACGGATAAAGCTTGGAATCAAACCGGTTACGAAGGTGTTAAGTTAACCGAAGAAAAATTAGGGGCAGAAATAGCCTATGTTGAGCAAGTTTCCCAAGCTGATCAAGCAGAAACCCTCGCCGATTTTGCCCGACGGGGTTATAATTTAGTCTATGCTCATGGGGGACAATTTGACGCAGCCATTCAACAGGTTGCCCCTCAATTTCCGGACACCTTTTTTATCGGCGTTAATGGGGCAGTAGAAGGGGAAAATATAGCTTCTTTACGCATCGATCATCTACAAGGAAGTTATCTCTGTGGAATGTTAGGGGCAATGATGACAAACAGCAATCAAATGGCCTATCTTACCGCCCAATCTTTTCAAGCAACGGATGAAGAATTAAGGGGGTTTGAATTAGGGGCAAAATCTGTTAATCCTGACATTACAATTACCTCTACCTATACAGGAGATTGGAATGACGCAGCCCAGGCAAAAGAAGCCACTTTAGCCTTAATTTCTTCCGGGGCCGATGTGGTTTATCAATGGTTAGATAATGCTTCTCCTGCTGTCTTGCAAACAGCACAAGAAAAGGGCGTTTATGCCTTTGGAAATACCGTTGATCAGTTAAAGATTGCCCCCGAAGCTGTATTAACTACTCCCATTAAACGGTTAGATTTAGCCATTAATTATTTAGCAGAATTAGCTGATAAAAACGAATTAGAAGGTAAAGTTTATAGTTTAGGTTTGGATTATCCTGAGATTTTATATTTAGGAGAATTTAACGAAGTTGTGACCGATAAGATGATTACTGAAATCAATAATGTTAAAGAAGAAATTGTTACTAAAAAAATAACCTTTGAACCTTGCGAAGAAGATGGAAAAACAACCCTTTGTGTTAATAACACTGTTTCTTAACTAAGATATGGTTGAATTACGTTTAAAAAACATTACAAAAAAATTTGGCTCATTGACTGCCAATGATAATATTTCTCTAACAATTAATCAAGGAACCATTCATGCTATTTTAGGGGAAAATGGCGCGGGAAAAACCACATTGATGAATATTTTATCAGGGTTATATGATCCCGATAGAGGAGAAATTTATATTAATAATAAGCTTGTTCATATTAACTCTTCTAAAAGTGCGATTGATCTAGGAATTGGCATGATTCATCAACATTTTATGTTAGTTCCTCAATTATCTGTGTTAGAAAATATTATTTTAGGGACAAAAGGAAAATATACACTTAAATTAAAACAAAAAAGATTAGAAATTCAACAATTAATTGATGATTATAAACTAGAAATTGACTTAGATGCGAAAGTAGAAAATATTTCCGTGGGAATGCAGCAGAGAGTGGAAATATTAAAAGTCTTATATAGAGGGGCGAAACTGTTAATTTTAGACGAACCCACTGCCGTATTAACCCCTGGTGAAATAGAAAATTTCTTTAATATTTTACGTCAATTTGTGAATCAAGGAAATACGATTATTTTTATTAGTCATAAATTAGAAGAAGTAATTAAGTTGTGTGATGTTGTCACTATTTTAAGAAGAGGAAAAGTTATTAATACTTTTGAAAATAAAAATCTTAGTCCTCAAAAATTAGCTACTATGATGATCGGTGAACATACAAAAACTAATTTAACTAAGCCAAGATTATCTTATACCGAAACTATCTTAAAAGTTGATAATTTACTGGTGAAAAATATTCATAATATTTCTTTTGAGATAAAAGCAGGAGAAATCTTAGGAATAGCAGGAGTTGATGGCAACGGGCAACAAGAATTAGTCTCAGTAATTATGGGATTTATTAAACCTAAAAAGGGTAAAATTAAATATAAAGATATTGATATTACTAACTGGACAACAGAAGATATTATTAAACAATTATCTATCGGTTATATTCCTGAAGATAGAAAAACAATCGGGTTAGTTTCTTCTTTAAGTATTGGAAACAACTTGATTTTAAAACAATATTATACTTATCCTTTTAATCAATGGGGAATTCTCCAAAAAAAAGCCATTCAAACGGTAGAAAATAAAGCCATTACTAACTTTGATATTCGAGGAGTTGAACCCAATATTACCGTAGGAAAACTATCAGGAGGAAACCAACAAAAAATTATTTTAGCCCGTGAATTAGCCAATCATCCCCAGTTAATTATTGCGATGCAACCCACCAGGGGACTCGATATTGCCGCCACGGAATATATACAACAACAATTATTGAAAGCAAGGGAAAATGGGGCAGCTATTTTATATATTTCCACCGAATTAGAAGAAGTGAGAAAAATGAGCGATCGCTTGGCTATTATTTACCGAGGAAAATTTATGGATATTATTAATCCGAATACTGATCTCGAAAAAATAGGGTTATTAATGATGGGAATGACACCTGAATAAAAAGATAGGAGTTAACGGCCGTTAACCCCTACCATACAATTAGGTATATTGACTATAAAAATTACATCGTACCGCCGAGAAATTCCTCAATTTCTTTGTCTTTTAAATAACAACTATAATCGGTATTAGACGCGCCATTAGCGACTAACTCCTTTTGTTTTACTTTATCTTCTTGTAAGGTTTGAACCTGTTGTTCTAACGCATCAATTCTATCTAATAATAAACGAATCACCTTCGCTTCAGAATCCGGTAAGTTCCCATGTTCTAGAGGGTTAACTCTCACCCCAGACTGATAAACAATACGCCCAGGAATACCCACAACGGTACAATCAGAGGGAACGTCCCGTAATACCACAGAACCCGCCCCAATCCTAACATTATTACCAATATTAAGGTTGCCGAGAACTTTCGCCCCTGCACCTACCACCACGTTTTTACCCAGAGTCGGATGACGTTTACCGCTTTCTTTACCAGTCCCCCCAAGGGTGACACCCTGATAAATCAAACTGTAGTCACCAACTTCGGCGGTTTCCCCGATAACCACCCCCATCCCGTGGTCAATAAATACACCAGTACCTACTTTTGCCCCTGGGTGAATTTCGATTCCAGTGAGAAATCTGCCAATATGGGAGATTAAACGAGGAAAGAAAGGGATTTTTAGGTTATAGATGCGATGGGCGATACGATGCAGCATAATGGCTTGTAACCCAGGATAGCAGAAGAGAACCTCCAACCAATTACGGGCTGCCGGGTCACGGTCAAAAATAATACGAAAATCGGCAATGATGGATGATAACACCAAACTGAATTTCCTGACTTAAAATTGCGTCTTATACCTATTTTATCATTGGAAGCGGTTGACGGTTCACCCATTCGGTTGATTTAATGGTTGATACTATTGAGGGATATTTGTCAAGAAAAATAAAGTTGAAGATTTTTTTGATTAAGGGAATTATTTATTAGTAATTTTATGAGTTCTTTGGCTACATGGTAAACAACAGGAATAGGAACTGAATTTCCAAACTGTTTTTTTGCAATGCTATCTTTGTGATGATATTCAAACCAATCTGGAAATCCTTGTAATTGACGGCAATGTTTAGCCATTATCGGCTGAAATTTTTGAGGTTTATAAATTTTTTGAAGAAATTTCTGTTTATAGTCTTCTGGGTTATCAGCATTAATAGAAACTGTTGCAAAGAAATCCCTTGCGCCGGTAGCTGTTAAAGTTCCAATGGTCTCAGAATTAGGTAAGAAAATGCGATAAACACCGTTAATTCCTGAGTTATTTTTTGAATTTACAAACTCATACTTATTATTGATGATACGTAAAATATTTTTATCAACTAATTTAGTTAAATCAGATTCTTTCAATTGAGGGATTAACTCTTTTAAATCCTCAATTGATAAAGGATTACCGTCTTTTATCCCATATTTCTTACTTCTTCTATATTTTAATAAAGTTAAACATATTATTTTTTCTTTTTTGGTTGTTTTAATTAAGTCCCAAGAATGAAGGGTTGTATGACCATTTCTTAAGTCTGAAAACGTAAAAAAGTCATTCAATTCATCATTTTTCTGAAATCGATTACGAGACGGGGGAATATTACCATTAAATAGAATATCTGGATTTAATTTTACTTTTTCAACGACTTTACAATTTTTGAGTTCATCGAAAACATCTAATAGTCTAATATGAACTTTTAACGGTTTCGGAAATTGATAATCGTAACAGTTTTCTTGATCTTTTCTAATCCCTACAATAAAAACTCTTTCACGATTTTGAGGAACACCAAAATCATAAGAATTGATGACTTTCCACTTCACAACATAATTAATAGTTTCAAATTGATTTACTAAATAGTCTAATTTATCTTTATTTTTTCCTGTTGTTAATCCCTTAACATTTTCAAATATAAAAGCTTTTGGTTGATAGTTTTTAACCAATCTAATTACATCAAACCATAGTTTGCCCCTCGGATCATTAAACCCCTTTAATTTTCCGGCAACAGACCAAGGTTGACAAGGAACTCCCCCACAAATAGATCAACATTTTTTGGTAACTCATGAATTTTAGAAATATCCCCTAAATTGAGTTCTTGGGCATTATAATAACTAATAAAATTTTGTTGATAAACCTTAATAGCTTCTTTATCAATTTCTGAATAACCTAAACATTTTCCTCCTAATTTTTCTAAAGGAATACGAAACCCTCCAATCCCTGCAAAAAAATCAATAAAGGTAAATTGTGTTTTAACAAAACTTAATTCTAAGGGTTTAGAAGTGTTGAATAATTCTAATTGTTGACTCTCACTCTGACTGGTGATTTTTTCTTGGTTTATTGTCCCCATCGTCTCATTAATTTATTCTGCAAAATAATTCAATTATACTATTTTCTTGACTTATTATATCTATTAGTTTTATACGGTGGGCAAAGTTGTCTACATTATAAGTCGTTTAAACAAGTCTCTAATTTGCCCACCCTACCCTCTTTTGCCTTACATAATTACCACCCTAAATCCGTATATAAACTAATCGTTATAGACTCACTTCCTGCAGGAATCGCACTAATACAAGCACAAATAGGTTCACCATCTTCTAACTCTACCTCACAAGCATGACAAGACCCCATTAAACAACCTGTCGGAATCGTAATTCCTGCCCTTTTTGCTACTTCTAACATAGGTTCTCCTGGTTGGGCTTCTATGGTAATATCATCAGGTAAAAATCGCACTTGAACTGTCATAAAAGATTCCTCAAATGATTAGTTATTTAGCAAGGGTGTTAAGTCTATATATTCTTCTACGAGATCAGCTAACTGATTCAAAACAACTTCTCTTTGTTCTCGATAATTAGGAATTCCTGTGGGTAAAGAGGACAAACCTCGGCGATTTCTGAGATAATTTAACCAAGTTCTTCGCCAAGCCCCATTATCAAAAATACCATGTAAATAACAACCCCAAACCGATTGATTATCATTAACAATTCCTAAAGTAGCATCTTCAAATAAAGCATGAATGGTGGTTCGGACGGGTTGGGTTAGCTCTTTAGGTAGACGGCTAATACCTTGATGAATTTCATAACCCGCAATGGGAAATCCAGGATAAGGATAAACTGAACAAGTTTGACGTTGACGGACAATTTTTTCAGGGGTGATCACTGTTTCAATAGGTAACAATTTTAGCCCTGGATAAGAAACACTGTCACCTTCTAATTGATCGGGATCAAACACCATCTCTCCTAACATTTGAAACCCACCACAAATCCCTAAAACAATTCCTCCGGCTACCACATAATCTTGTAATTTTTTAGCCATACCACTTTTATTTAAGGCAATTAAATCATTAATGGTGGTTTTTGAGCCAGGTAGAATCACTGCGTCCGGATACCCTAAATGATCTTCTAACTCTAAATAATTAATCGACACCGTTTTCTCAGCATCCAAGGGTTCAAAATCCGTAAAATTAGCAATATGAGGTAATCTTAAAACAGAGATATTAATCTCTTGTTTTCCTTTTCTGCGTCGTTCTAATAAATCTAAAGAATCCTCCGCCGAAAAAGCAATATTGTGCCACGGAATTACCCCTAAAACCGGAATTTCGGTATAATTTTCTAACCATTCGATCCCCGAATCCAAAAGCGATCGCTGGCCTCGAAACTTATTAATCACAATACCTTTTATTAACGCCCGTTCCGAGGGATCTAATAATTGCAGAGTCCCCACCACATGAGCAAAGGCCCCACCGCGATCGATATCCACCACTAATAGAGTGGGTGCATTGAGATATTTAGCCACCCTCATATTAGTTAAATCTCGATGTTTGAGATTAATTTCTGCTGGACTTCCGGCACCTTCACAAACCACAAAATCGTATTCGACGGCTAAACGTTCGAGGGATTGAACAATCGCATCCCAACCCTGATCAAAATACTGTTTATAATAGTCCGTTGCGGTGGTCATTCCTATTGCTTTACCCCCTAAAATAACCTGGGAAGTCATATTACCTTGAGGTTTGAGGAGGATAGGATTCATTTCTATTCTGGGGTGAATCCCTGCAGCCCAAGCTTGTACGGCTTGAGCATAACCAATTTCTCCCCCACTCGCAGTAACATAGGCATTTAATGCCATATTTTGCCCTTTGAAAGGGGTCACGTGCCAACCCTGACGGGCTAAAATACGACAAATTGCGGTCGTAATAAAGGATTTTCCGGCGTGGGAAGTTGTCCCCACTACCATCATGGCTTTCATTAAATCTTATTCCCTATAATCAGTGAACAGTTATCAATAACCAGTTATTAGTTAGACAGGAAGACTAAACCAACGAATCAAGCGATTAACCAGTCTTTCCCACCAACTCGGTTGAGGTAAATAACCTTTTTGACTGTTCCATTTGTCTACAATTTGTCTTCCTAAGGGAGTTAAACGAAAACTATCGGTTATTCCTTGTCCGTCCACTTCTCGCCTTAATAATCCTACCTGAATTAACCACATTAATTCTCTTTCGACTCGTTGTTCTGATAAAAATTTGAGGGTATAGCCTTCTTTTACTCCTGTTTCCCCTGCAATATAGGGCAAGGGAACGCTTTTAGCCTTCATAGCGGCAAATAAACTCAATTGAAACGGAGCGCAGCATAACGCCCGTTCTGCACGGGTTATACTTCGGTCTGTATAAGCAAGATTCAAGGTTTGGGTTGAGGCTTTCATATTAATGGTTCGGTTAGGATACAACCAAGAGTAAGGGTGATCATAGATGAAGGTATTTCCATTATGAAAGGTTTTCTTCTGTCATGTAAAGTTTTATGATCGAAAATGATAACAATTAATTTGAGAATGAAACGTTATGGCTTTAGCTGTTGGAACCGTTGCACCAGACTTTACCACCGTTGATGATGAAGGTAATACCGTCTCTTTATCGGATTATAAGGGTAAAGTCGTCGTTTTATACTTCTATCCTAAAGATGATACCCCAGGTTGCACCAAAGAAGCCCAAAGCTTCCGCGATAACTATCAACAATATCAGGATAAAGATATGGTTGTCTTTGGCGTTAGCATGGATGACCAAGCTTCTCATAAAGCATTTAAAGAAAAGTATGGTCTTCCTTTTCAATTATTAGTCGATAAAGATGGCAAGTTAACCAAAGCGTATGATGTCGAGGGGGGTGGTTATTCTAAGCGTGTCACCTACATTATCAACGCAGAGGGTAAAATTAGCTATGTTGATGAAAAAGTAAAAACTGATAGCCATGCACAAGATATTTTAGGCGTTGCTGGCTAATTTTTACCAAGGCTGTTGCCTTGGAGGGAACGGGCAAGGGTGCTCCCCCTCACAAAAGGGGGAGTTAGAGGGGGTGGCAAGGGTTCTCCCCCTCACAAAAGGGGGAGTTAGAGGGGGTGGCAAGGGTGTGTTTTATCCTATTCCCTATTCCCTTGAACTTAATTTTTCCTCATCAGATGATGGGGAATTTTTTATGGCGATGGTTTCCCTGTTCCTTTGAATAAATCACTTTTAGGACTTGCTATAATCAACTTTAACCTTATTTGAATCGTTCTGAGGAGTTCTAATCAGATGAAAAAACTAATCTTTGCTTTACCTGTTTTATTGGGTGTTGTGGGAATGCCATCTACAAGTATAGCCCACACCATGTTTACTAATTATTTAATGAACGATCAATTAGAATTTCAAACCACTTATAGTACCGATGAAGTCGCTGAAAATGCTGAAGTTTATGTTTACGCCCCTAATAATTTTGATGAACCTTGGTTAGAGTCGAGAACTGATGAAGAAGGCCGTTTTTCTTTTCTTCCGGATACTTCCATTCCTGGAGACTGGGAAGTCCAAATTATTGATGAAGGCCACGGAGAAGTGATTATTGTTCCTGTCACTGAAGATGGAGTTGATTACGAAAATATTAGCTATAAATTAAAACAAGATTTACATTATAGCTCGACTCCGATGTCTCCTTTACACAGTCTATTAATTACTGCGGGTGTGGGTGGCTTTTGGTTAGTTGTGTTACGTAAAAATTAATTTGAAATTTTGACGGCAAAAGGGAACAACTGACTCTTGCCTTTTGCCCCTTGCCTAATTACTTGAGCTTAAGGAGCTTGTAAAATTAAATAAAATATGAGATAATAGCTGTTTGTGTGTAAATCTAAATTAATTCAATAAGTTGCTAAATTAAGCTATGGCCAGTAAAAAAGGGGTTCGACTAATTATTACCCTAGAATGTACAGAATGTCGGACAAACACCGACAAGCGATCGCCTGGAGTTAACCGCTATACCACCAGCAAAAACCGTCGGAATACCACAGGACGAATAGAACTCAAAAAGTTCTGTCCTCACTGCAACACCCACACGGTTCATAAAGAAATTAAATAGTTGGATAGCATAAAATAAGGAAAAAGTCAAGTATGAGTTACTATCGCAAACGATTATCTCCCATTCCCCCTAAACAACCGATCGATTATAAAGACACAGAATTGCTGAGGAAATTTATCACCGAACGGGGTAAAATCCTACCAAGACGCATTACAGGGTTAACCGCCAAACAACAAAGAGCTTTAACCTCTGCGGTGAAACGGGCGAGATTTTTAGCCTTATTGCCCTTTGTTAACAAAGAAGCTTAACCTGATCTCTAATGTTGGGTATTCGGGGTTAGCATGGTATCAAAACTTAACCCCTAAACTCCCAATGTAACCCCGGAAACCTTATCTCAAAACAGGGGACTATAGAATGGTTAAAGAAAATGTTAGCAAGTAAGGCAGAAAGCGGGTGGAAAAAGGCAAATTAGTTGAATTTAGAGTCAATGGAGAACCCCGTCTAGGGGTGGTTGATCGTCCAGAAGGTAAAAAAGATTGGCTGGTTCTTGATAGTGAAGGACATTCCCATAAACTACGACCCCAAAGAATAGATTACGAAGTTCCAGGAGGACCCTACAGTAGTAGTGAAATTCCTCAATTTCTCCAAGAAATTCAAGACTATCTTGACCCCTCTAGTTTAGAAGTCGCGTGGGAATTACTAATTGAAGAGGGAGAAGCCGTAACACCAGCAGATATGGCAAGCTTCCTCTATTCAGAGCAAACGGCACAGTTATGTTATGCAGCCCATCGCTTATTATCAGAAGATAAAATATACTTTAAGAAAAAAGGGGACAAATACGAACCCCGTTCCCCCAGTCAAGTCGAAGAAATTAAACATCAACTCGAAGTCGAAAAACAACGTCAACAAGAAAAAGAAATCTTTTTTGAACATATTCAACAAGCTCTGGCCGGGGAAACGGTAGAATGGAGTCAGAGCGATCGCACTCGGTTAGACTTATTAGAGAAGTTGGTCTTACAACCAGAGCAAAATCATCGCAACGCTCAAGACTTACTCAAAGAACTGGGAGAAAAAACCACCCCTGAGGCTGCTTTTGACCTATTGGTAGCCTTAAAATGGTGGAGTCCCAACGAAAACCTTTTCTTAAAGCGAAGCTCTTACCCTCTCAATTTTCCTCAAAAGGTATTAGATGTGGCCTCTTCTTACTTACAAACTTTGCCCCCCGACCCCGACGGCGATCGCCTTGACTTGACCCATCTAAAAGTCTATACCATTGACGATGAAAGTACGGAAGAAATTGACGACGGTTTGAGTGTCGAGTATTTAGACGACGATAGAGTCAAACTATGGATACATATCGCTGATCCCACCCGTTTAGTCACCCCAGGAGACGAATTAGATTTAGAAGCGAGAAAACGCAGCACCACATTATATCTACCCACAGGGATGATCTCCATGTTTCCCATGGAGTTGGCCACAGGACCCATGAGTTTACGTCAAGGTCAACTTTGTGCGGCTTTGAGTTTTGGAGTGGTTTTAGATAGTCAAGGGGGTGTCTTAGATTACTCCATTCATGCAAGTCTCATCAAACCCACCTATCGCCTTACCTACCACGATGTCGATGAAATGTTACAGTTAGGCATCACTGCCGAGTCAGAATTAGCCGTATTAGCAGACGCAGCCAAAAAACGACATCAATGGCGACAGTCTCAAGGGTCCATCACCATCAAAATGCCAGAAGCTATTATTAAGGTGAAGTCCGAAGAAGAAATTATCATCGAATTGTTAGAAACCTCTACTTCCCGTCAATTAGTAGCAGAGATGATGATTTTAGCTGGAGAAGTAGCAGGGACTTACTGTCGAGAAAATGGCATTCCTGTTCCCTTTCGCGGCCAACCTCAGCCAGAATTACCCTCAGACGAAGAATTATTATTACTCCCGGCCGGTCCAGTCAGGGCTTGCGCTTTACGCCGTTGTATGCCTCGCAGTGAGATGGGAACCCTACCCAGTCGTCACGCCAGTTTAGGATTAGATAATTATACTCAGGTAACGTCCCCAATTCGTCGTTATACAGATTTATTAACCCATTTCCAACTAAAAGCCCATTTGAGAGGGGATGAGTTGCCCTTTCCCTTGGATGTGATGCAACAAATTTTATACAGTGTTACCCTATCGGCCCAAGAAGCGTCTTTTGTCGAACGACAAACCAACCGTTATTGGGGGTTAGAATTTTTGCGTCGTAATTCTGATCAAGTGTGGCAAGGATTGGTTTTGCGCTGGTTAAGAGAAGATGAAGGCTTGGGGGTGATCCTTTTAGAAGAATTAGGGTTAGAATTACCTCATCGCTTTGAGCGATCGGTCTCTTTAGGCGATCGCCTGAATGTACAAGTCAGTCGCGCTGATCCCCACCGCGATGAAATTCGTTTTCGTGAAATGCTCGAACACGAAACCATGATTAATAATTAAGAAGTTGATTCTTTAATAATTACAATGGGTGAAAATTGCCTTTTTACTCCTCAACAAATTGTTTATTTAACTCATCAGTCTCATCGTCTTTATTGTGAAGTGATTCAAGTAGTCGAATCTCGTCAACTGTGTTGGGTTCGTCCCTTATGTTTAGTAGACATGGCTGAAGAAAGAGAAATTTATCCTCAATTTTTTGCTCCTAAATTATTAATAGATGTCCGATCAACTTCTGATTTATTATATCCGATTGTTCTGTTTCAAGCTGCTTTAGATATAGAGGTAATCCCTTTATTAAGTCAGTTACACAGTCCAGATGATTCAATTAATTATAATCCGATAGCTAAAGAAAAATTACATCAATTTATTACTAAAGTTTGGCAAGAATACCCTGAACTTTTTATGAATTAAAATTGATTGTTTATGATTCTGCGCTAGGAGGTTTAGTACAGTGTTTAAGCGTCCTTATACTAATTATGGAGTGGCTTAAATTTTCTCATTTTTTTGATTATTAACATAAGAATGATCATTTAATTCAGGAATATCTGACGTATCAATGGCAGAATCAGGAATATTTTGAATTTCTTTAAGTCGTTTCGGCGAGATACTCATAATATACCGTTACGCGAAAGTCAAAAGGCAAAAGTACATATTCTATATATTCTGATTTTAAAATTATACATAAGTTATCCATTTGGGCGAACACCATCGCTAACACCCCTCTATTACAATAATCTGTAAACTTTAATCTTTAAGGAGAATCATGTTTGTGAGTTTAGAAAAACTGCTGATAGCGGTTTTATTGGTATTGTAGCAACAGAAGGAGAAACTTTTACTGATATTATTGTTCAGTCAGCAGGTTTTCGTGCTTTTGGTCAAGCTGAATCATTTGTTGCTGATAACTTTGCTTCTGTAGAAGCTGTTCCCGAACCTTTAACTATTTTAGGTGCCGGAACTGCGATCGCTTTTGGTAGTACATTTAAGCGCAAACTTGTCAAAAATAATAAGAAAAACTAAATTAGAGAATATTGCTCTATTATCGTTAATAATAAAGATAGTCTCCTGATTCATATCTAGGGGACTTTTTAAACATTGAGGAATAACGATAAATGGCAAAAGTAACAGAAAACGATCTCAAAAGATTAGAAGGCTTACTGATGAATCGTTTTGATCAATTAGAAGAAGGACAAAGGGTTTTAGAGAATCGATTAAATGCTTTTGAAAGAGGACAAGGCACAATTAAAGAAGAGATTGAACCCGTTATAACAGGACAAAATCAACTCAAAGAAAATATTAAAAACTTGGAATCAATACAAACTGAATTGAAAAAAGAAATTAAAGAAGTAATTAACAAAATTACGATAGAAAAAACAGAACTTCAAGGAGATAGTAAAACCATTAATGCCAAACTAGATGGAGTCAGCGATCGCCTAAAAATGATTGAAACAGCCATAGCCAAAATTCCTGATCTGGCTGAAAAAGTAGGAGAATTAAAATATTGGAGACAAGTCGTTTATATCCTATTAACCGCTACGATTAGCGGTTTTGTGGGCTGGTTAATTGGTGCAGGCAATCTTAATCCTTAAGCTATTTGTTAAAGGCAGTTTATGAATTGCTTTTACAAAAATCTTACATCAAGGATTAGGAAAAAAAGCAATTTTAGCAACTGCACCTAACAAAGTTAAAAATAAGAAAAAACAACTTCTGACTTCTGACTTCCTACTTCTGACTTCGAGCGAAGCGATAACTTTCAGGATAGATATAGATAATGATGGCATTGTCAATCAGAATGTAGAATTTAGAATGTAGAATTTAGAATTACCTCCACCTCAAGTTGGAGGCTTGAAACAAGGAAAACTCTT
>NZ_PRLH01000012.1 GCF_003013815.1 Cyanothece sp. BG0011
TATTGTGGTTAACCGAGAAATAAACCCTCAGAAATCAATAACTTTATCTCTCTTGCTCAACCCCGATGCTGCTAAACTAAGATTAGTCGCCCAATCCTTAGCTGGACGTGCCTTAACCGATAATATACCTTATCCTTGAATGGTCATGCTGATGAGGAAAAAAACAAAGAAACCCATCAACGGAGTGAAGAACAACAAGCGATTGATACCTTATTAGCTTCATGGAAACGTACCATAGAAGATAACTTATTTACAAGAGGAGGTAATTAACTTATGAATCAAATTCATAACGTTCAATCTATCGCTCTTAATCAATCTCATCTAATTTTATCAGTGGATGATAAAACCTATCATTTCCCCTTATCAGAAATCTCTCAAAAATTAGCACAAGCCAGCGAAAAAGAACGAACCGCTTATCAAATTTCCCCATCAGGGTATGGCATTCATTGGCCATTAATAGATGAAGACTTATCAATTAATGGTTTATTAAAAACGGCTGAAACTTTAGCTATTTCTAGCAATTAATGAGTAATTTATCTTAAAGGAGATCAATCAATGACTGAAATTATTTTCTTAGTAGAACCCGATGATGATGGGGGTTATGTCGCCCAAGCATTAGGAGAATCAATTATTACCCAAGCTGAGGATTTAGAGACATTAAAAAAAGAAGTGAAAGATGCCGTACACTGTCATTTTCCTGATGAAAGTTTACGACCTAAAATTATTCGTCTTCATATTGTCCAAGACGAGGTATTTGCTTCATGAAATTGCCCAGAGATTTATCAGGTCAAGACTTAGTAAAAGCTCTCAAAAAGTTAGGCTATGAAGTCAGTCATCAAACAGGCAGTCATATTCGATTAACTACCCAACAACAAGGAGAACATCACCTTACAATTCCTGCTCACAATCCCCTAAAAGTGGATACACTAAACGCAATTTTACGGGATATTGGTAATCATTTTAAATTAAGTCGAGACGAATTACTTAATCAGTTATTTAGAAAATAAAGTTAACTAAGGAGATGATTAATTTTATGACTCAAACTAAAATAGAAAGTGAATTAGGCAAAAGACTTCGAGAAATTAGAAAAGAAGTTATCGCTTCTGGTGTTCCTTTATTAAATGCAGAAGAAATTGAACAAGAAAGAAAAGAACGTCAAGGAGGTTATCAAGAATCATGACAGACATTTCCATTCAATTACCCGATGAAGTCTTTTCCAGTTTTCGCTGTACCCCTCAAGACTTCGTACAAAAAATGAAACTCGCTGCTGCTATTCATTGGTATCAAAAAGGAGAAATTTCTCAAGAAAAAGCTGCCCAAATAGCAGGATTAAACCGCCGAGACTTTCTGATGTCTTTAGCAGAGGAAAAATTGATGTGTTTACCGTTGACTTTGACGAACTTCAACAGGAATTAAATCGTGAACCCCCATCCTGCCATTAACACATCTCCTTTAATTTTTTTGAGTAAAGCAGGATATTTAGACCTGTTAAAAACACTAAGTTCAACTATTATTGTTCCGCAAGCTGTCGCTACGGAAATACAAGCTTATGGACAAAATGATTTAACTTATCAACAATTAAATCAACAAAACTGGTTAGAAATTCGCTCTATTTCCTCTGTTCCTAGCATCATACAAAACTGGGACTTAGGAAGTGGAGAATCCGAAGTATTAGCATGGGGGTATCTTAACAAAGGAACAGAAATTATCTTAGATGATTTGGCTGCCCGAAAATGCGCTATCACCTTAAAAATTCCCATGCGTGGCACATTAGGAATCGTTCTTTTAGCCAAAAAAAAAAGGAGTGATTTCCAAAGCACGTCCTGTAATTGAAGATTTAAAACAAACAGGAATGTATCTTTCTGATTCTGTTATTAATCAAGCCTTAATGTTAGTTGGAGAATAATCTTAATGACTGCCTATCAACTCAAACCTTGGACACAAGTAGTTACTCCCCATCAAGATATCCGTGATGGAAAACTGGATAACGCCGTATTTGCTGCTAGTTTATCGGCCGTTATTAGACAAGATAAAAACTGTCCCAAGGTCTATAAAGATGCTAATTCTTTTTTTGAAGCGACTTATTTAACTAGAGATTTAAGACAATTACTTGAAGATGTTCTCAATGGATTATTAGGAAAAGCAGGGGATAGAGTCTTACAATTACGCACACCCTTTGGGGGGGGGAAAACACACTCTTTAGTTAGCTTATATCATATTACTCAACATCGAGACGAACTCGCAGAAATTCCCCAATTAAATACCTTACCCAACCCTGGGGAAGTCAATGTGGCTTCATTTATTGGCTTAGATATGGATGTAACCACAGGGGTAGAAGTTGAAGCAGGAAAACGAGTCTTTACTCCTTGGGGGTACTTAGCATGGCAATTAGAAGGAGAAAAAACTTATCAATTAGTTGAACAACAAGATAAAAAAAGAATCGCACCAGGGAATGATATTTTACGCCAATTATTTGGCTTAAAACCTACCTTAATTCTCATTGATGAATTTCTCGTTTATGTAGAGAATGCAATGGCACTTCAAGTTGAAGATTCTAACTTAGGAAGACAAGTATTAACCTTTATTCAGAAATTAACCGAAGTTGTCAGAGATTTACCCAATGCGGTAATGGTTTATTCCCTACAAGCAAGCGTTCAAGAAGCAGTCGGAAATGAGGGATTATTAGGGGTTTTAGATAAATTAGTTTCCCGTATTGATGCTAAAAAAGAACCCGTCTCCGGCGATGAAGTGATGAAAGTGGTGCAAAGACGCTTATTTGACACGGTAGGCGATATTACTACCATACGAGAAATTGCCCAACAACAAGCAGACCTTTACCGTAAATTCCGACTCGGATATGCTGAAAGTAGCCGAGAAAAACAAGAAATCGAAGAAGAAGCCCGTTTATTAGCCGAACGCATTGAATCTAGTTATCCCTTCCACCCTGATTTATTAGACCTAATGTATAACCGATGGGGTAGTTTACCCAGTTATCAACGCACCAGAGGCGCATTACAATTCTTAGCCAGAGTTATTTACACCTTATGGCAAAATAATGACCCCTCATGGTTAATTACCCCTGCTACCGTTCCCTTAAACGACTCCGAAATTAAGCAACAATTCTTTGCCCAAATAGGGGAACGGAATGCCTATGATTCCGTCTTTTCAGCCGATTTAACGGGAAGACGGGCAAAAGTGAAGCAAATTGACAATCGCATCGCTAGTGATTCACCAGCACTCACCCAGTTAAAAGTAGGAACACGGTTAGCCACTGCTATTATGTTATATTCTTTTGGGGCGAAAGGGGGAGAAGAACGGGGTGTGATGGAACAAGAGGTCGCCTGTGCTTGTTTAGATCCCCAATTAGAGCGAATGGTGTTAACTTCTGCCTTAAAAGACTTACGGGATGAATTGCTTTATTTACATTATGTGGGGCGTAAATATCGCTTTGAAACCAAGCCTAACCTCAATAAACTGGTTGCAGAAGAAGAAAATAAACTGACAGGGGATGAAGTATTAAATTATGTCCGTTCTGGCTTAGAAAAGGGGTTACAAGGGGCAAAAGGGAAAGTTTTAATCTGGCCTTCTGATTCTAGCAAAATAGGAGATCGCTTAACTCAATTTCAAGTCATTTACTTATCCCCCGACTGGGCTGAAAAAAGTCCCCAAGCTATTAATGAAGAACTAATGCAATGGGTAGAATACCGAGGTAATGATAAGAGAGAGTATAAAAATGCCCTAGCTTTTGTCGTTCCTAATGCAATACAGATGGATAAAGCCCGAACTGCTTCCCGTAGCACTCAGGCGATCGCTCAACTGTTAAAAGACAAGAAAAAATATAAGTTTTCCGAGGAAGATAGTGAAGAATTAGTTTCTAAACAAAAGACGGCTGACACAGCGCTAAACTCGGCTCTACAAAGACTCTATGAAGAAATTATTTTACCAATTCCTAATAAAAATAAACAGCAGAATCAAGAATTAGTCAGTCCCTTAAAATTAGAGAAAATTGACTTACAATCGAATCTTAATACCTCTCATAAGCTACAAGAAAGAGTGTTAGACGCTCTAAAAAACCATGTCTTTGATACAGTTACCGTTAATAAACTAATTCGCTTAACTGGATTAAAAGAAGATAAATCTTATATTCAAGCTAAAGAGTTAATCAATTACTTCTTTAAATTCCCTGACTATCCCAAACTGTTAAGTGAAACTCCCATTAAAACAGCCATTCTTCAAAGTATTGAACAAGGAAAAATTGGTTATGTTCCCACTTTAACCATTCCTCAAACGGGTTTACCCACCCTTGAAAATGCAGAATTAATCAGTTATCAAAAAACCATTCCAGTTGATGAATTAGACTTAGAAGGATATTTAATTACTCCAGAACTGGTTGAAACCTTAAAATCCCAATTAACACAACCAGAGGAAACAATAGAAACCCCTTGTCCATCTAATGATATAGAGGAAGACAGTATAGATCCCACAGCAGAAGAAACAGACAACACCTCTGACGATATGCCACCTCCTTCCAATGTTGTTATTGAAGAAACGGGGAATAGTAGTATTAGTCGCTCAATTTTAACAGCTATTAAGGAAGGTAAAAAGCCAGCAATAAATTATCGTCTAGAATCTGTCATTGATAAAGTTCACCTTTTTGATGTCATTCAGGCATTACAAACCCTATCAGATCAAGCTGAGAATATGAGCATTTCTATTAAAGTTACAGCCACTAAATCTGAGGGATTTGACCTTAATTGGTTACGCAATGCCATTGAAGAACCTTTAGATGAGCAGGATGTTAAAGCCTCAATCAAGATTGAGTAACTAAAGTTTTATTATTATCCCTTTTTTTTCTCTTAATATTAATCAATTAAAACTGGAGTTTAGACTAACCCCCAAAAAATCATACCGTACAGTCTAGTCTAGCCAGCAGGGGGGTTACGGGGGGTAAATATTGAAGAGATAATGAGGTAGAATTAGCCAATAATCAAAAACCTTGAATAAATCTGCTTTAAAACTCCAAAATTTTAGAAACGAAGTCTATCAACTGTTAGGGCCAGCCAAAGATAGCACTTTTGAATTAATGGACGCAGTTCTAATCACCAGAAATGTCTATTCTTTTGCTGAATTATCATTATCGCCAGTGTTTCGTAGAAAATGGCCAAGTTTGTATGAAGCGATCAATGATTGTCGTCCAAAAGCTAACAAATTAATGAGACGTTATATTGCTGAAATCCCTACATCACCATCTCAAAAGAGGATTATCTTAGCAGGGGACCATACACCATGGCCTCGGACAGAAGCCCCAACTTTGAAGGACAGAACTTATGAACATGGGGCGAAAGTTATTTCAGGAAAACCGATTACTTTGGGACATGGTTACAGTACATTAGCATGGATTCCGGAAGAAAAAGGGAGTTGGGCATTACCATTAAGGCACGATTTAATTACATCCCATCAAACACCGATAGTCAAAGCAATTTTACAAGTTAAACAAGTTCGTAGATATCTTAAAGAAAGACCTATTACTGTATGGGATAGTGAGTATGGTTGTGCAAAATTCGTAAAAATGATAGGAGACATAGATGCTGATTTCTTGATGCGTTTAAGTCCAAATCGTTGTATTTATGCTGAACCTCCTAAATATCAAGGGAAAGGAAGACCAAGAAAACATGGTCAGAAAATGAAACTATCTGACCCTACAACTTGGGGTATTCCTGTTGAATCAATAGAAATTGATGACCCAACTTGGGGAATAGTAGAAATCACAAGATGGAGTAAGTTTCATTTCTATCAATCTGCTGCCCAACCGATGGAAATCGTCTTGATTCAACGAAAGGGAAAAGAACTTTCCAAAAAAGCAGCAAAACCGATGTGGTTAGCATGGATTGGTGATGAAATACTATCTTTAAAATGGATTTGGGAATTATACTTGAGACGCTTTGCCATTGAACATTGGAATCAATTTGTTAAACAAAGATTGCATTGGACTAAAGCTAAACTAGGAACCACAGAAAAAGGACAGCGATGGAGTCACTTAATGCCTATTTTAACATGGCAATTATGGTTATCTCGTGAGATAATAGAAGATAATCCGCTCCCTTGGCAGAAACCTCAAGCAAGGGAGAAGTTAACCCCAGGTCGAGTGGCACAAAGCTTTTCAGGACTTTTAGCTGTGATTGGCACGCCAGCCAAACCGCCCAAACCTCGTGGAAAGTCTCCAGGTTGGAAGAAAGGTAAAAAAAGGAATAAAAGACCTCATTATCCCACGGTCAAGAAGACAGTAACTCGACAAAAAAAAGCCAAGAAAAAAGCGGCTTAAAGTTTTCAATCAATATATTAGTATTCTTTTTAGCTTTTCTGACAGGCTAAATCATCTTTTTATGCTTTCTAAATCGTTAGACTAGATTGTACAGTATGAGTGTTTAGTCTAAACTCCAGTTAAAATCTTCCTGATACTTTTGCCAAGGATTACTAGCAGGAGTATCATCAATATTAATGGGTAATTCAGTCAGTATTCCCAGTCCTTTTGCCAAAGAATCGTATTCATAGGGATTTTTCCAGCCTTATATAAGCTTAGATAGCAGTTCATCAGTATTGTCCTCTTCTTTGAGAAGTGAATCAGGAAACAATTCATCGACGGTTTCTTGTCTAAGTGACAGGTCATCGGCTGTAATTTGAGGTCGGTTTTGAGATCGCTCAATCAAACCAGGACGCACTGAAGACTCCCACACCTTTTCGCACCACTTATTTAAGTCCTTGTATTTCTTCGATGGCTTAAATTGGTGATGAATCGGGTAAAACCCTTCTTTTTTCGTGGCAAAATGCGGATTGATAACAATGGCTTCTCCTGTCTGCATTTGACCAATTTTAGCTGCCGACATTAGAGGTTTAGTCTTAACCTCTTCGGAGAAACTATTAGTGGTTTTTCCTGAAGTTACACTCTTATTTTTATGCTTGAGGACTACCTCTTTTTCAGGAAGGGCTTTGGCGATCCATTCTTGAGTTTCGATATCTTGTGGGTTCAGGTAAACCCGCGTTGCACAGGCGCCTACTATATTCCTGGCTCCTATCTTTCCATACATTTCTTCGAGTTGGGTGATGTTTTGTACGCCTAGCACCCCACAAAATCCTTTACTTCTATGTTCATTGGGCCATTTCTTAAGCATAGGAATATAAATGGTGGGAACCTCGTCAGCAAGAAGCACAAAAGGATCTCTACGATCCATCGCCATATTTTTATCGACAATCATGTTGATTAAAGCAGCAAACAAAGGTGCTAATACATCTCGTTTTGATTGGTCTAGCCCAAGGATAAGCATTCGTTTCCCAGTTAATGTAGTCGATATGGTCGTTTCACCACATAATACGCTTAATAGTTCTGGTACGATGAACCGATTGAACATCAATTGTGCGGTGCTTTGAATACTCGCTTCTGTTTTTTCAGAGGATGCTGAAGAAGCAAATTGCCCAAAGGCATCAAATATCCAAGGATTCATTTCTTTCTTCTTCTTGAGAATCCGCCGCGCTAAATTGGAGACACTGAGAATCTTAGCGCAGGTAATCAGATCGGGGTATTTCATTGTCCGAGCCAACAAAAACGTTGCTTTCGTCAATTGGTTCCCAGATGGACCAAAGAAACCATCTTCGCTCTGAGACGTTCCTTGCTTTTTGAAATTGGCGTTGAGAACTTCTGAGAGTTGAGATGCCGCTAAACCACTGGTAGCATCTTTGATAAATTCGTTGGATTTAATACGCCTGATTCTGCATAACCAGGAGCTAAGATATCGACGTGATACCCCTTGGCTCTTGCATAGGTCGCTAAAAGAGAAGTTTGTCCAGGAAACTTAAAATCGTACATTAGAATCGGGAACCCTTGGTCAATGGCACTAATTCCGATGGGATTAATAAAAGAAAACGTTTTACCCGAACTTGCAGCCCCTAACACCAAGGCACTTCTATTTAAGTCTGGCAAATACATTGGGTCAGTGCCAAATGGATTGCTATTCGGTTCTCCTATCCATGCCGTGACAGGGGATCGGGTTTTCTGTTTTAACTGAGACAAGGCAACTTTTTTAGCATTATTCAATTCTCTCTTTCCGCCGAATCTCCCATCGGCTAGCTGACCGCGAGAAGACTTAACGCCTCCCCCGCCGCCACCTTTGGCGATCGCAAGAACGGCCATCATTACCAACGCACCTAACAGCATCATCCCTTCGGGTTGTAGAAAGTAATTGGCCATCGACCCATTATGGAAAGATTCACTCAATGCGGTTTGAATAGAAGACGTAGGTTTAGAATCAGTCATAATCCAAGTATGGTAAGGGTTTGAGGAATCCGCAGCAAGGTCTATTTTTGCTATAAATAATTGAGGATGCTGCGGGTGATAATTATTTTTGATCCGCAGCAACTTCTATTGTTTATAAGAATTATAGGGGTTGCTGCGGATAGGTCTATCTCTTACAGGGAGTAGGTTTCAGCGTTGTAGTCCGGCACTCTTTGTTTGCCCTCTCTGCTTGATGACTTTTGCAGCCTCAGCAAAATTCTTGAGGTCTTTTTTGGTGAGTTTATCTTCCATGACGCCATTCTTCAAACTAAAGACTTCTCCGCGATCGCCTTTGGTATCTCGGATGCTGATTCCCCCTTCTTTGTCTCTCTTGAACTCGTAGGTAGATCCTTTCATCCTGGTAGAGCCATCGGGTTGTTGTACCCCACCCTTATCGAGTAGCGAGTTTGTAAACTGGGTTAGCGTAAATTGACGGTCTAAGTCTGTTGCAAGGGAGCGGTCATTGCCCGTAATCGAGGCAATTCCCTCAGAGATTTTTGTCCGCAACGATTGTGCCATTTCTTTGGCCTTGTCTAACAAGGAAGTGGTTCCTTTAAATTGGAGGCGCACGTCACTGTCGTTTATTCGCGATTCGTCAGTAAGGGTATTCTCCACCGCAGTAAGGACGGAGACTGGTTTTTGCTCGTCCATTGAAAAAACTGGAGTTTCTTCTTTTGCGGGTGTTTCTACATCCTTACCAGCTTTTAATTCCCTAACTTCTTTTGTTAGCTCAGCTACCATCTCATATAATTGCTCTGTGTTAGGTTGCTGTGGCTGTGGAACTGCTACGGATTCTTCTACTTTATTAGGGGTAGGGTCTGACTTCTTTTCTAAGTTAGGGAGCGGTTGGCGGTTTTCTGTCGTAGGAGAAGCAGTGTTCTCTTGCTGACTTTCTTTCTCTTTTTGAGCCTCACGCATTTCCTGGACTTGTTTGGCTAAGTCCGCAACCGTACCTGTCAGTCGTTTAATGCTCTCAAGCATCAAAGCTGCGGTGGCGACTTCCATTTCTTTAGTGGCATCCGCAGCCCTGGCTGCATTGTGGTCGTTTAACATGGCTAATCAGGGGTATATGATATTAAAGGACGGTTTAAGCGATTTAGACAAACTTGACTGCCCCGAAGAGCAAATACAGGCTCTCCATCAAAAGCAATGACTATCTCTAAGGGTTTATAGTCTGGGGAGACTTGAGCATTGATGTGTATCCCTTGAATGGTTTGCTGATAGACTAAAAAGCCATCACAAAACACCTCGAAAGTCGTCCATCTGTAATTCGGCGAAAGAGGGCTATAAAGGGCTTCTCCTAAAGCCACCGTGTGATCATAGTTCAGTAGCTGCTCGTTCATCGCCTTCCTCCTTGGTCGGTTTCCCCATCTCTATCAATGTATCCACTGCATTTTTCGACAAATGATTCCGCTCTCTGGCATCGGCTTCGCTATATCCTTGCCTTAAATCAGCGATAAATAGCTCAACCCGTGTAAATATCAACCGATTTCGAGAGGTATCGTCTAACTTTTCCTTGGCAGTGGCTAAACCTTGCTCAAACACTTCGATTCTTTCTTTGTTGATATTTTTAGGATTGGGACGTGCTACCGTTAAGTAATCCTCATTTATAGAAGGAGACGGCTTGTATTCAGTTGGGTTCAGGGTAATGGTCAAGTAGTTAGCACTCCCTTTACCGTAGGTCAGTCTAAACTTATAAATTTTCTCCCCGTCTGACCCTACCGTCACCACCGTCAAAGTCGTGATTGGAGTCGAGGGGAGATTCTCGAACTGCAATCCTTGTACTCGTTTTAGGTGCAGTACCTTGACTCCACCTCGACAGGGGACATTACACAGTTCTCCGGCATAATCTAAGACCAGCTTAGAAGGATCGTCGAGCCATACCTGTTTAACTGACTCGTTCAACTTTGTAAAATTCAGAGTCAGTCCCGATCCTGGCCACACTGAGAGGGTCGGATAGGAACCAGAAGAGATCGCACTCGCTTCGTAATTTACTTCGTATCCTGCATACACCGCACCAGTGTTAGGAATGCTCGGTAACTCAACTTGAGACTCAGTAAAAAAATAAGCAGGATTTTGATTGGTAGCTAATGTTTTTGGGCCAATGCTCGCTAGAGCTAAAGTCGTTATTAATAAAACTGAAACTGGTTTTTTCATGGTTTTATTTAGTAGTCAAAATCAAATTCAGGGACTTCTTTTTGTTGGTCTGGTGTATGGTTATCAGAGGCGATCGGTATAGGAGTCGGTTTTACAACTCGCACCATGACCTCAGTTCCATCTTCGACGATGTACATTTCTATAGGACGGCTGACTCTTCTGCGACCTCCCCCGTTAGCTGCATTCATTAACAGAGAAAGTTCGGCGGCTCCTTCAATACCACCTAATCCACCAATGGCAGTCGCCATTTGACCGATAGCTCCCCAATTCAAGCCTTCATCTTCAGAAATTTCCCGGCGTTGGGCGATAACGGGGCCTTGTTCGCCAGTAACTCTAATCGTATTTCCATTTAAAGTAATGTCTTGGTAGTCTTCTTCCCCTTCAAAAGCGATGTTGGTAACGTTAAGGGAAACCACTAAGTCATTGAACGTGGCTTCTGCGATCACTGTCGCACCTTCAGGGATTAATAATTCCCCATCGGTTCCGACTAGGGGCTCTAGCAACGTCATGGCTACTGTATTAGCTTCTCCACGAGAACGAGCAACGGTAGCGATACCGCCTTCAATCCGTGCTTTGACACTTTGAGTTGTCAGAGTAGCCGATGCTCCGACCATGCCATTACTCGATGCGACTAATACTCCGTCATCTTCTTGTGCATAGTCGATTTGTTCTATCGGTTCTGCTCTGCCAGATGCTTTAAATGAACCGACTTGTGCTAACTCTTCCCATCGCTTGTCTGAATCTATTTTCTTTTCTGGTGGTGTCGAACGTATTGTTTGTGTGTTTGTCTTCGGTTGTGATTTTGGCTGTGTGTGAGTAGTTGGACGTTCTACTCTACGCGGGACTGTTTGCCTACGAGCAACCGTTTGGGTTCGCCGTACAGGTTGAGTGGTAGAGGTAGGTGGTTGACGACGAACTACGACTTGCTCAGTCGGTGGTTTGGGTTTTGAGGGCGATTCAACTTTTTCTACTGATTCTGGTTTGGTCACATTTGGTTCAGTCGTTTTAGGCTGATTGCGATTCAATCGCTCCATTCGTTGTTTTTGTTCGGCTAAAGCTAACTGGGCTAGTAGTTCGTCCTTTTCATCTTCTCCCTCTGTTTGAGTTCCTCCGAATAATTCTTCGCTTTTTTCCTTCGATGAAAGGGAATCAAAACTAGCTGATTCTTGAGGAGTTTGAGTTAAAGAATAAATCGCAACCAATGTTCCTACGGCTACAGCCGAGCCTAATCCCACAAAGACTAATTTACTCAGTGGGTGACTGGCGAAGGTGTGTTGAGTGAAATGTCTTTGGAAATCTTCTTCTAATTCAGGATCAAGAGGGACATCACTTTCGGTTGCTCTGAGGGTTTCTCCGTTACTGTCGAACAGACTATCATCGGGGTTTTGATGAGCAGATTGATTATCTAACCCTAGGGTGTCTCTAATTTGTTGAATGTGGTCGGCCATTATTCTTCCTCCGTAGGTTGAGTCGGTTGAGGCTGAGGTTGAGCAGGAAGCTCAAGGAAATCTCCCCCTTGGGGAGTGGTTGTGTCTAATGGGGTCATTTTGGTGATTTGCAAGCCAATTTTTGTGATATCGGCTACACGCTCTTGGATATTAGTCGAAATTTCAGGCAGGGGATTGAACTGAGGGTTTACAGATTTAAGGTAGATTACCTGCTTGAAGGGTTCGGGTTCAGGGCTTCTGCGGCTTCCTCCGCTTTGGCTCTCGATAATGTACCTTGTTCCTACAACAGTGACTGTCCATTCATCCGATTTACCATCGACTGGAATGGGATTTCCCAAGAAATCAATTTTGAATAACACCTGAGTGGTTCCATTGAAGCTATTGGGCGGGGTGATGTCTGCCAATTTACTGAGAAATTGATCACGAAAACCCGGTGCAATGGCTGCGACTGAAGCAACATAGGCATTTACTGTCACTCGGTTATTGACGTTCCCTTCTTTACGAGGAATGGTAATGCCTTCATCGAACCCATCGTTTTGGGTTAGCCCCTCTTGAGTTTCTAGCACCGGTGCTACGGTGAATAACGCAGTAAGGATATCCGATGTAAATCGTTGAATCGCTCTGGGGGTTCGTTGCGAGGCGGGAATGGCGTCGGTTAGAAGTCCTGTTCCATCTCCCTTTTCTACCAATGTTGCAGGTGGTTTATTAGCAACCCGTCCGATTTGCACCAACTGTACTAGCTGTAGCGCAAATACTAATCCTAAACCGGCCACATTAATAAGCAGGAACAACCAAAGTCCGATTAAATTCTGATGCTTTGTAAGTTTCCCTTTAAGACTTTTTAAGCTTTTGTTTTCGGGGTTTTCTTCTTTGTTTTTTGGTTTTTTTCCGTTGAGTGAACCTAACATTACCTTGTTTTCCTATGTAATTTACTATGCTTTTTTGGCGATCATCGAAGCAGCACCGCTTGTTGCAGATGCCACCATTGATGTCATAGCACCCCAGATAACAAATCCACTTCCCGAAGCCATTGCAAAGCTTATAATTGGGGCGCAAATCCCAACAAACAACGCAAACCATGCCGGATCGTTTAAACCAGCATTAGTGGCGACTGAAGCGGCTAATCCAATTAACAAGTTGAAGAAAATCTTTGCTAATCCAAACGAGAAGAATCCTGACAACCATCCAATAAAAGCCGGCGTTCCAAACCCGATCAAGGAGCCACCCAATGCCAAGGGTGCTGTCAGACCAATCAATATCATTACGGCTTCAAGCATATTTTGATACGCTTTCATGAGAGCGAAAAGAATAGCGTATAAAATGGGTTCCCAGATTGGAGAAAATAGACCGATTAAGGCTCCACCTGTTCCGTTTTGCACAGCGTTTGAGGCATTTCGGAAACTATCTATAATATCTCCAATCCATTGTGCTGCTCCGAAGACGTTCCCAAATGAATTAGCGAGTTCGTTACCATAGTTTGCAGCTTCTTGAAGGCAATCGGCTCTAGCGGCTCCTGTCATCGAGAGACAGCCACGGTAAGCATCTTCTACAGATTGTTGGAGCATTACCTGTCCACCGAGATTCTTCAAGGCTTCGTCTAATCGCACCCCGGCAACGACACTGTTGGCTACTTGATCTGAGATTTGATTAATGATTCCTCGCAACCCTAACACCGTTTGGGCTAACAAAGCACCATCAGCAGCGAACATGGTCATGGCAATCAATGGCCAGATTACAATGTTGAATTGCGGTGCTTTGTGATTATTCATGTCTTTGAACGTCAACAGACCAGCAATAATGACTGCTACAACTGCAAACAATTCTCCCAATTGAACCATCGAGCCAAAGATGGTGGCTCCTGATATATTCCCCCCGGCAAATAAGTTAGTCCAGGTTTGATCCCAAGCTTGGGCAGTGTCGTTGGTTGTGTTAATGCCATTCTGGAGAATATTAGTGAATGACCCTATGAAATAGCTCACAATTACCTCCTAGTACATTCCTAGACCATTAACAGCCCTGATAAGCCCGTCTGTTACCACTCTTTTTTCAACTTGCTTTTCGGTTTGCTCTTTATCTAGTGTCTTGGAGATATTAGCCAAGTTTAGATTGGTGATTTGTTGATCGACTCGACTCATTTCTGCTGTGTTAGCTTGACCTTGTTGCAAAATAGTTTGCTGCGCTTCCATCAGAGCCATCATTCGTAGTAGTTTGCGTTCGTTTCTGGTTCTAAGTGCCTGAGTCCCTATTTCCATCGAGGTTCTCGCAATGGTCTCGTTGGTCTCAATACGCTTTTTCATATCTTCTTGGCCTTGGGTACTCAGTATCGTATTACTATTGAGTAAGGCCAGCCCGCGATCGCCAGCGTGTTTTACATCGTCGGCAATCACGCTAGGGTTACTAACATATCCCCAACTGGGTTCTTCTGAAGAATCAAGTAGGATATCTACCATTTCCCTTTGATAGTTTTCAGGAATAGGAAGCCCTAAAATACCTTCGTTGTTTTCCATCGCCTCAATGATGCTCCCACCGTCTAGGGCAATGTCATTGCAGATTTCTAACGGAACGTCTGAACCACTACAAGTATTTCTAGCGTTTCCTACTAACCCTTCTACGACGGTTATGCCGTTAGAATTGAAGACTTCTTCGACATAGCCGAACGCTTCTTCTCCGAGGTTGAACAATTCTTCAGCAGTTTCTACAACACCACCAAAGAGATACTCATCGGCTAATCGAATTAAGGGAGAATCAATGAAACCTAGAAAGGCCATAGCGGGAGTCCCGATCACGAGGGTTCCCCCAATTACGCTTGATACAATTACTACTTTCTTATTGATTTTCACGCTGCTTTACTCTCCACATCGATAGTTTGATAATGGGCTTGGTACACCTCTTTGATAGGCATTCCTTTGATATGGGCTTCCCTGAAGAGTTCAGAGAATTGGTATAACGCCATGAAAACGTTATCGGGGTAATGCTCCTTGAGGGCTTCTCTAACATCTGCTTCGTCTGTGTTGTTGACCAACGTTGCTAACTGCACAGGTGGGGCGTAGTAATTGACATAACTAAACCGAGATCCATCAAAGAATAGCCACTGTGTTCGTCCTTTGGCTTTATCAGGCTCGAATTTCGTACATCTCCTTACCATTTCCTCATCAATGCCAAGAATATTCACACAGGACTCAATCGCTGTTTCTTCGATTCGCCCTAACATTCGATAGTGCATATTCTGCAAGATATCTCCTGCTGTAGAGGGATTATTAGCAATCTGGTTAGGAGCTTGGGCGCTGAGTACCACCCGAATTCCTGACTTACTACCATTGGCGAATAATGAGGCAACAATCTTAGAGATTGCAGGGAACTTGAGTAAGATCGGCGATTCATCGATGAAGAACAGAGTTCTTTGATACTCAAGTGAACGACTATATGCTGCGGTAAAGGCAATGAGCGCAAAAATAAGTGACTCATCCTCTTTGAGAGCGGTTAACGCAAAGACCATTAACATGGCATTAGGCTTCACCGTAGAGGGACGACCAATGGCATTGCCTAATTCACTGTTGAGCCAGTAGCTTAATTGCAACTGAACAAAATACAGGGTGTTGTTCAGCGTCTTATCGTCCATGACAAACTCTTCAGGGAGTTCGGCTCGGATGATATCGGCATTACATAACGCCATGAAGTCTTTTAGGGTTGGGCTTTCTTGCCATGCTTGGCTACCGACACCCCCCGACTCGGCCTTTTTATACCGAGCAAGAATACTTTCATTTTTGAAAAACGCATTGACCGCAAAAGAAATTACCGTTTTTACTTCGGTTTCGAGTCTGGCATCGAGAGAGGCTGCCTTACCACCTAAGACCATGGCCACTAAGGTTTCTTTGAGAAACCCGGTGTACAACTGCCAGCGAATTTTGCGATCTCTTTCCTTTTTAATCTTGCTGAGATTGATACGGTCGAAGATGTTGAACGAGTGTTCTCTTACGTCAAAGTAGTCTCCAATCACATCAAGGTATTTTGTGTAATCAGTAAACGTAGAACGCCCGCTAGAACCAGGGTAGTCAATTGCCACCACTGGAATTCCTTGAGAGAGGGCGGTGGTGAGGACTGAGCCAATGGCGACGGATTTACCACTACGCGAACTAGCAAAGAAACCCACATGACGTCCTTCGTACTGAAACACATCCAAATACACGGGAATTTTGCTGTCTTGGGCAATGAGTTCTACTCCCTGTTTGGCTGAACTTAGGGTGGTAAAAAGCGGTAAAAAAGCGAGAACTTCTTCATTTCGATAGGTTAATGTTCGGTTCGATAAGGGATTGACCAAAAGTCTATTTCTAGTAATAGGCAGGGCCTGTAGCCACAGTTCCCAAGCAACTTCTTTTTCCCTAGACACTACTGCGGGGGCTTGGTATTGGTTTTGTACAATACGACAGAGCTTTTTTAAGGTATCGGGTTCAGGAGCGTGGATAATAATCGCAATGGCTGTGTTAAAAGGGATACTCCCTTTAATCATTGATTTCTGGGCTTCGATACTTTCTTCTAAGTCTTCCCCTGCAGCTACATTGATTTCGCCTTTGGCTTGGGCTTCTTTACCTCGGTTTTTACTTTGGCGAATCAGCTTTTCCATATTGATTCGTGCTAGCCTACTGTCTCCTCTCCAAATTTGCGTTACAAATTCAACGTATTTGATGTTGTTTTTGTTAAGTAAGTCGAATAAGTAACGCATTTGCTTTTCTGGATTTTCCCAAGCATAGGGTTTATCCAAAAAGGTCAGGATACCGCTATAGGTTTGAGTATTGGGGTGGTACAGCCATGCTCTATCATTGATAGGGACATGGTGAGAGGTCAGCAAAGTAGAGGGACAGGTCTCACTCCAGGTTTCAAGCCGTAATCCGTCCTTGTCATAGGTTAGTAGTTGTGGGAAACCGCTTGGTACGGGATCATCGTTAAATACTTCCCAAATATAAGCTTTCATCTCTTCTGGAGTCATCGGATAAACCGATAATCCTAGTTTGTCGCTCAGATAAGAATGCCATTGGGCTAACGTCTCATCCGCACACCGAAAAACCCGTTCTACTTCTTCTTGTCCCGTGTTATTGGCATCTCCAAAATGAGCTAAGATGTGAGATTGCACCCAAAGTAACCCTTTCTCCATCCAGTCCGTGGCTTCTTTTTCACTTTCTGCATAGTAGGTGACAAACAGGTGGTCTTCTTTGACAACTCGAAGTCCTTTATCTCCGATTTCCCGTACTCGCTTGCGATCGCCTAGAAGAAAAAAGCTAAGTTCATCACAAGGGGCTGAATCACACAATTTGTTTAGGTACTGTTGTCTATCACTATCATCAGGAGTGACTTTAGACCGTATCATCAACGCATCATTCATGGGGAAATCCTTGAGCCCATTTTTTAATTGCTCGTGGATGTAGTAGAGGTCTTCTTGATTGGTGTAAGAATGAATCCCTTTTAGTTTCCAACCGAATGTTACGGCATAAGGTCCGTCATCTTTTTCTTGTAAAAGATAAGCGCCGGCTCTAAAATCGCCTTTTTCAAAGGAACAATAACAGACAAGGTCTAAGTGATTCTGGATATCTTCGTAAATCTCTACCCGTTTTTTCTTAGTTTTTTGTCCCATCTTGGGAAGTCCTCTGCTTCAACGGATTCTTAAAGAGCCTACGTCCCCTCGACCATGGGGTAGCTCTGCGGTATTTGTTCAGGTATTGCCAATGATGCTTGCCCAGAACTAACACGATTGTGAAGAACACCCACAGGGTAGCTCCAACTCCAACAATCATGTTTCCTGTATTGGCATGGGCTAGGTATCCGAAAAGAAACCCGACAATGGCGGCGAAGAACTGTATTGGGCTAAAGGAGCCTATTAACGGAACTTTCCCCACCATTCGGTTTACAATGATTTGTTCTTCCTCTTTCATGTTGTTCTATGTCTGAGGTTTTAGCATTGAGGTATTCTTATTAGGTAACTACGAATCCTGCAACGATATCGACAACAGAGATAATGAGAAGACTTGCTAAAGGTAACTGTGCCGCTTCAAAGAATCCTTCTTGTCGTTTAATTGCTAAGAATATTTGTACTCCTGCAATCGCAAGGTAAATAACAACGGCGGCACGAAGGACATTGAAGATCAATTCTGCAAGCTCAGTTGCAGTAGGAAAGGCACCTGTCATCCATTGTTCAATGTTGTCTAACCATAGTGCATGGGCGGCTCCACCAAAGTTGACTAAGAAAAAGCCAGTCAAAGCTCCTACGACGACTAATCGCATTAAAAATCGATGATTATTTAAGTTTCCGTAAAGACTATCCCAGAAACCTAATGCACATCCGAATAGGAGAGCTAAAATAAATAAAGAAATATCTGCATGGAGGACACCGAGGATTCCGATTCCAAAGATGGTAATCAGAAGGTATCCGAATTGTGTGTCCTCTTTACTTAGCCGTTTTGTCTTTCTGGCTTCGATTTTCGAGGGCTTTGGTTCGTAATTTACATCAAAAGCTTGCATCATTTTTCCTCACAGTTTGAAATTTCAAGCAATTCAGTTTCAAGTAATTCGCTTTTAAAGCGCCTTAATGTTTCGATAAACAACTGTACGGCTTGGTCGTAATGGAACCCGTGACTGCGTATGGTGTCTTTGATAGGAGTAAGACCCTTCTCTCGATAAATTTGAGCGAATTCAGACTTACTATGCTGTCCGGTTCTGACACTTAAGTACAATTGCAATGCGTAGAGAGCTTCTAGTTGGCTCCAATCGAGTATGGTTACAGTTGAACCTA
Organism: Cyanothece sp. BG0011; assembly: GCF_003013815.1. Classification (GTDB taxonomy): domain Bacteria; phylum Cyanobacteriota; class Cyanobacteriia; order Cyanobacteriales; family Microcystaceae; genus Crocosphaera. Next base: position 18,713 of record NZ_PRLH01000012.1, read on the forward strand.
TTCCGATCGCATTTAGGTGCGATCGCCATGTTCGATTACTGGATACTCGCAATACCTCCTTAGCTTGTTTATGGGTAAGTTGGAGTTTCACCATGATTGGTAAGGATAAACCCCAGAAGAAAACTATGGTGTAGGGGTTCGTGTATATTGTGGGAGTATTTTCTTGATTTGTGAAGGGGTTTACGGTAGATTGGGCAAGGCTTCTAGGCTTTTCAATGAACTACGGTTTTATCTTTTTCTGTACGTTTTCTCAGAGCTTTCTTTATTTCTCACGACATACTTGCATTGTCTCAACAATGACGTTTATCGAGCTATTTTCATCGAGCCGATTTACTTTATGTGTGCAGGGGTCATTGAGTGAGTGGCTTTGCGCTTTTTCGATCAGCTTACCTTTATCCTCTAATACTCCTTTTATGGCACTTTCTTTATATTTTCTGTATTCTTCGGGTACTGTAACTGGATTATCGAGTTGATTTTGATAAAGTGCTGCCTTGGCAAGATAGCTATTTACTTGAACCGCAGGATTATCATGTTGTGAAATGAGATAGCGCTCAATAGTTTGGAAGTGCCCTCGATGCTTTTCTATCGGGCTATCGACCATCTCAATTAAATCGCTATGATAATCTGGCTCAGGAAGTGGCAAATAGTCAATAGCTTTACCTACTTGTCGGAAACCGAATTTAATTCCTGTGTCTAACCATACCAACAGCACCAATGGGCCTAATCCTGTCATATATATAGGACTGAGTAGAAGAACGAGTAATCCTAGTAATGGATTTTTCACTGTAATACCTCCTTGGCGTGGCTTCTTGCTACGGCTGACTGTGCTTTACGATATATGGTATCAATATATCGTAAAGCTTTATTTCTCTGGTAATTTTCTGATTGCTTATAACGTCCGATTACAGGACTTTGAGTAAGTACCCTTTTAACTGATTTGTTAGAATATCCGTTTTTCAGTAATCTGCAAGCAATTAGAATGTCTCTTGTCTGGGGGTCTACCTTTTCTGAGAATTTAGAAGCTAAAGTTTGATAAACCTTTTCTAACTGACTTCTCTCTTGAGTTACTAGGGAGGCTTGGTTTTCCCTTAGTTGCTGTTGAATGCGAGTCCAACTATACCGCTTTCCTAATTTCCCCCCTCCAAAAGCGATCCCGTTATAGCTGAAGGATATCCCACTAATCGTTTTGTCTTTGCGTTTTCTAAATCTTGTTTCAATCCCCTCGGTTTTAAGCTTATTTTTTAGGTCTTCGGGTGAGGTAATGGTAGGCAGAATCTTGTCTAAAGCGTCTTGAATAACGACTCGTGGCAGAGGTGTTTGCGTTCTTGCTTGCATCCGTTGTTCTCCAGTCGTAGGAGATTTTCGTTCCTTTCCCCGACTTGGTTCTACCACTTGAAGATTGTAAGCAGATTCTAGCTTACGTATCGCTGCCTCAGTACGATATTTTGACCACGCATCGTCAACAGCGCTTCCATCAACAATACTGATTCGATTCGCCACGATGTGAATATGGTTATGGTCTGCATCAGTGTGTCGATAAACAACATATTGATGTTTATCAAAGCCCATTTCTCGCAGGTAATCTTGGGCGATTTTTTTCCACGTTTCATTATCAAGGTTCTCGTCTTTAGCCGTTGACAATGACGTATGCCAAACATAGCGATTAATCGTTCTGTGTAATGCTTGTCCTCTTCTAAATTCCCTTGCAATATTCACCGGGTCGTTAAAGGCGACATTACCACCGACTTGATACGCGCCTTCTTTGTCGGCGACATACCTTAACAAGCTGTAGGCATCTCTTCCGTGAGTTACTTTACCAATCACTCTACTTTCTCCATTCCGATACAAGCAGCTCTCAATGTTTTGATTTTCTCTAGAACTTTAGTCAAGTCAATCTTAGCTCCACCTGTCACCATACTCTCAACCTCTGCTTGAAGCGACGCTAGGTCCAGGTATAATTCCCTTGCTTCTCTGGGACTGTTTTTCTTTGGGAATTGTTTTTTGCTGATCAGTATTCTAAAAAAATCGCTCACAGATAGTCCTCTTGATTTAGCTTCTTTCTTGACTGTTTGATATTCATCTTTGGGTACTCGGAGTCTTATTTCTTGCTGTTCCATAACCTTGGATTATCCTTTTTCTTCGATTATATTTCATTAGTCTCACTCAACACTGCTTGCTTCGTCGACTACCCGCCGAATCGACCTTGACATGAAGCACTGAAAGCGCACAATGATGCACGTTACAAGCACGTTTTAGGAGATGCGAAAGTGTGTAAGAGTTCGCAAAACGTGCAAAGCCGTGCACATCCGCCAGTCCAAAATCGTTAATTTCAGCAATTGGTGTGTATAGTGAAAAAAAGAGAACTGAAGGAGAAGGTAAAAATGTCAGAATTGACCATGGCCTTAGACTTCGGATCGAGTTTGGGACGAGCTATTTACACCACTAGCAATAGTTATATTAAACCCGAACTTCTACTCTTAGACCCTCATGTCGTAGAAGTCCCTAATATTGCTATTGCCAATTACGAGAAATACAAAGTGGGTAATCCCAGTCCTCAAGACTCATCTTGGGTCAATCTCAATGATACTTATTTTGCGGTAGGCTTCCTGGCTAAGCGCCAATTCAGTACAATTCATTGCTTGAATTCTTTAAAAATTGATTCGGCTATTCCATTGACCTTGGCTATGGTTGGCGCAGTCGCAGAAATCAAGGGATTAGGTACAACTTTCAGTTTAGACTTAGGTGTGTTACTCCCTTGGTCTGAATTTAAAGACAAAGATAAACTCAAATCGGTTTTAGAATCCGCATTACAGAGTTTTGAATACCGAGGTCAGCAATACCATGTGACCTTAGAAAGATTCGATGCGTTACCAGAAGGCGGGGGACTCTTTGCTAGAGGACGAGTTGCTTCTAAAGGTAAGCCGATGAAGCGGGTTACTGAAACTAACTTAGTTGTTCTGATGATCGGCTATCGCAATGCTTCAATCCTAGTAGTAGAACGAGGAGAATTGACCATAGGGCTAACCAGTGAGTTTGGATTTTCCCAAATGATTACTAAGATAAAAACGTTTATATCAGGGCAATCTGAAGAAGTTTTAATCCCCGCGATTTGTACAGGGAAATCAATTAGCGATCGCACCTTAGAACGATTAGCCCGTAGTCAAAGAGCCGAACTCAGAGAAGCAGAAAAAAAAGAGATTAAAGATGCTATCGAAGACTCTCAGCAAGAATATGTGGCGACGTTGACTAATTGGATTAGTCAGCAAATCCCCCCTCATTTAGAAATCGATGAGATTTTACTGGGTGGTGGTACAGCAAAATATTTTAAACGTAATCTCACTACCTTACTAAAGTCTTATGGGGCTCAAATTAATTGGTCACAATCCCTTGAAAAGCGAGTGGTGCAAACATTCGGTAATGAAGTGTCGAAGAATTACTTAGCCTCTCGATTAGCGGATGTATATGGCTTGTTTTATAGACTACTGAAAAAGCCCCTACCACGGCTTAAGGAGGTGGCAACTCGTGAATCGGCTTAATTTCCAATTTCGACACCAACCCACAGAAGATAGTCGCTACGCCCCTTTGATTTACTACTACAACAAAGCAAAGCAAGACTTAGTGGTTCCTAAAAAGGATTTTGTTATGAATGCTCTCGAAGCGTTTTGGCTACCATTTGCAGTGAAATGGTCAGGAGGTTCTTCAGAAGAAGTCGCTAATGCCGTGACGCGCTCTGTTTATCTCCTCGAACATCACATCGAACTACTCCGATATCGATTCGGAGCTAAGACGATGCAACCGACTGTATCTTCTCCTCCAACTCCTCTCTACCCTAACCGACATAGCTTTACTGAGTCGGTAGCAGAAGACGAGGTAGAAGATGACCTTAACTTCGATGAAGATTGTCGTGATTACGACGAAGAAGATTCCTTACTCGATTCAATGTTTTAATTACTCTGAGGTTTATTATGAGCTATACCAAAGATCAATTACAAAAAGAGTTCTCATTAGATGATGCCGACTTCAAAGAGACCATCAAAGCTATCGGTCTTCGTTCAAGTAAAAAGAACTTTACCCAAAAAGAGCGAAATCGTATCGAGGAAGCTATAAAGCTCTTTGATTCAGGTGCCGCAAGTTCCTACGAAGACATGGCTAACTACTTCAAGCAAAAGTACCCTGCCAGTGTAGATAGTAGCATTACGGCTCAGTTAGACCAACAAGCCGTACAAACAGGGCTACAGCTAGGAGAGCGACAAGCTCAGATTATGAGTCAAGTGATTCCGCAAGTGACTGTCAAGCGATTGGCCCAAATGATTGAGTCCGGACAACTTAAAGAGAATTTCCAACAATATTGGAGCCAAGCGACACAGGAGGGGGAGGACATCAACGTCTCGGAGTTGGTGGACGACTACCTGGAAACGTATCAAATAACAGGGGATTCAGCCCCGACGAACTTACTCAACTCATCGACGGAATCATCGGAGAACGACTCCGACTTGCCTTAGAGCAAAATCAACAGTACGTCGAAGTTGAGGCGAAGCGTATTCAAGTCGAACGGGAACGCAGTAAAGTATTTTGGAAAAAAGTTCGCACTTGGGCCAGCTTTATCAATAATTGGTCTTGGGCAGCCGTTATTGTGGTTGGTAGTTTTTCCACTGGAATTTACATCGGACTCAACCTTCTTCCTAGCGGTGTCGTATGTCCTTCTGAGTCTAGCCCCTGTTATTGGCTAAGGATTGACGGGAGAAAGACAGCCCCAAAATAGCCTAAAGTTTGCTCTGGGACTACTTTTCACCTTTTCGCAGCAATGTCTATTTTTCTTATACATTATAGAGTTTGCTGCGGATTCGAGAGAAGTCTACGAGCCGTAGACTTTAAATTAAGTCCTCTAAGTCGATATATCCTTCACTGAGTTGTTCGCTGATATCAAGTCCAGACCTAGCAATACCTCGGTCTCTGATTTTACTTCTAGCTTCATTTACTTCTTCTAAAGCTTCCCTGGCTCTATCTTCGGCTTGGCTAATCTCTTCTTCTGTCCAACCTTTCTTTAATAATTTACGCCGTTGATTTGGGTACATATTTCCCTGCTTGTCGTAATTAGCTGAGATTTCGATTGGCGGGATCAACATAGTCATTTTCCTTGATTACTCCAAAGGCTAACATTAGTTCTTATATATTACATTATGGGCATAGAATTAACTCATTTTGACACGAAAACCCGTCAACCTCTTAATATTGATGAGAAAATCGACAACTGTATTGCCGAGTATCTCTTTCCAGAGGCTAAGTTCCAAATTGGTCACATGGACCCAGAAACGGTAAAAGAGAATGATTTAGCCCCTCGCCCTGATCGATCTCTTCAATTCTCTTCAGGTAAACGCCTTTATTACTCTAATGAGTTAGTCGGGGAACAATTGTTTCCTAAGCCAAGCGATCGCGCGGCCTATGGGTCTTTGCCTTTTACACCAGTTAATAAACGATTAGATATCAAACAAGCACGCGTTTTAGTGATTGATGATGAGACTGGGAACAGTGGTGGGGTTCTCCATGACAAAGAATTTGCTAAAAATCTCGTTGGAGATTGCTATGGCAAAATGAGCTTTGAATTAGCCCAAGAATTGACAGGCAAAGATAATACTCCGATTCAGTTTCGCCTAGGGATTAGACCCCAAGAAGGAAATGACGCGTTTCGTATTGCCAAAGGGACATTAGCCCCTGATATTCGCCTCGATGACCTTGGGTCAACCCAAAACGACAGAGGCATCAAAGTCGAAGCCGATGCCAATGTTGTTAAAGACCTGAATCTCGGTGAATATGACTTTATCTTAGCATCGAGTATGTTCAAGGGTAGAAAAGGAGAGCAGGCGATCGCACCAGGAAGCTATAAGTTAAACCTTGGACTCGGACTTAAGACAGAAGCCGAATATGGTAAACAAAAGTTGGGGGTCCAAGTCTTGGTCAATTACCCCAAAGGTGTCGAGCAGGACATTTTGCCGATTGTCAAAAAGAAAGCACGGGAATTACGAGATTCTCTCGATAGTCCTGCAGCGTTAGCAAACGCCTTCATTAAGTATTACGAGGATAAGCAAGAGCTTCAAGCCACGGCCACTGAGGAAGAAAAAGAATTCTTGCCATTATTCGATGCCTTTGAAGAAGAACCTGCGCGTCTTTCTAGCGAAGAAGCTCTGTATAAGCTACTAAAAACAGATCTCGATAACCACGGTCAACTCTTAGAACATCCCTATGTCGTTGACCAACTTAAAGGTTTTGTCCAATCTCGATGGAAAGAGTTGGGGTTTTCTGGTGGGGTTCGTATTAAATCAGCCCTTGCACAACCAACAAATAAATTAGGCGAAGATGAAATCTGTGCCCCTAACCTCCCTGACGGTAAAGAGGTTATTGTTACGCGATCGCCATTGGTAAATTCTAATGGCGTTATCATTCTTAAAAATAAGCATATCCCAGAATTGATGCGGTTGAACGGGTCAATTCATATCAATCCAACTACCGCAGCCAAACACCTCCAAGCTGACTTTGACGGCGATCGCCTTGCTTATGAACGGGCTGATAAGTACCCTACCCTGGCAGCCGAAATCAAAGATAAACTATTACCTCAAAACCGTTACCCTGATATCGTTAAGCGCGATAAAGTCCCTTACACGGGTTCTTTTGAGAAAATCGCTATTCAATGTGCCGACAATCAAATTGGCCTGATTGCTAATCAGATAATGAAGTCCGTTGCTATTTACAACGATACCTATGCCCGTCCTGATGAAGAAAAACCAGAAATGGTAAAGAAAGCTGCTTACTATTATCGAGGGGTTCTCGCTAAGGCTGAGAAAAAAGGAATCGATATTCCTAAGACCTACTCTAGCCAAATGAAACGCGTAGCGCAGTTAGCTGATGTCAAACAACTTCACTCTGGTCATATTGATGGAGCATTAGCAACGATTCGTTCAATTCAGCTAAACGCCGTGGCTGACTTAGGTAACGAACTTCAAGTTGCTGTGGACGGTCCTAAATCCGCGTCTCGACCGAACATGGATAAGTTTGCTGTTATTAAAGCAGCTAGTAACTGTGTCAAAGTCGGGTTTATGCCTGATAGGAAGGATCAAGATGTGTTTTTGGATCGACCTGCTATGGTTACGACTTATTCTCCTATCGATACCATGCTTCGGGCTGTCAATACTGAATTCATGGAAAGCACGCTGAGTATAACACCTCGCCTCACTCATACCTTCCGTGATCTCTTTCCTAAGCCCGATGACCAATACCTCGACATTGCCAAAGAAATTCAAGGCGAGTTCAATGACCGTTTGAAACACGCCATGGAAATGAGTAATATCTATAATAACAATCCTGAACTGGCTCAGACTCATTTACGTTTACCTTGGAAAGATCAGCAGATTCCTATTACACGCTCTGATTTGAGAGATCCTTCTATTGCCATTGACCAGGAACTTACGGTTAGTATCAGCCCTCGACCCGGCGATTTAGATATTCCTAACCGTGAGGTTGCTTACGCTCATATTGATGGTGAAAAGAAGCTGTTAGGGGCGGTCGCTATCAACGACCTTACTACGGCTGGCGAAACGATTAAGCCTTTTAAGACAGAACCTTTAATTGTTCCGGGTATCACTGAAAGTCAAGTTGAAGTGGCATGGCGATCGCTTGATAGTTACACCAGAGCGATTCAAGACAAATACGATTCTGGTGAAAAAGCTCAGATTGCCCAAGGAATGTGGCACGTCTCTCACTCTCGGAGTGAATTTGCTACAAAGAAGGCTCTGGCTGCGTTCCGAGTATTTCCTGAAGAGTCCTTAGCCCAACTCAAAGAACTTCAACTCGACCAACTCCAAGTAGTGGGGTTACAGTACGACACCAATAAATTCAAAGGTCAAGACTTAGAAAGTCAGACGCTTCAATGCGAGATGGTTATGCAAGAAATTCCCAGTAAGAATGGACCGAAGCTAATGCGCGGGGTAGCCGTCGAGGGTCAATTTCTTGGACCCCTTCAACAAGAATCCCCCGGATATCCCATCGATACGATTTTCAAAGCTGAATTCGTCCCCGATCCCCCCGCCAAGGCGATCGCCACTCTTAAAAATGGAACCGAGTTGGCCATTGGTAAAGTCAGGGATAATCAGTACAAAGACACCGTGTTTACGGGCAAAGAAGCTGACCTCAAGATTACCCCCTTCAAAGACGGACGACATCGACAACAGTTTCGAGTTACAGCAGTTTGCGACTTTATGAGGTACAGTAGCAACAATGAGCAAACCAATTTCTAATATCACATTCTGTGATCAAATCTAATCCAAAAGAGATTGCTTTTTCGAGAGTTTCACGGGAACGCGCAGCTACTTTTCGTAAATAAGCTTTAAGTTTAGACCAGCAATTTTCTATGGGATTAAAATCAGGAGAATAAGGAGATAAGTAAATTAAAGAAGCACCTACTGATTGTATTTTTTCTTGAACTCCCTTAACTTTGTGAGCCGGTAAATTATCCATTACTACACAAGCACCTGGCCAAAGTTGGGGTAGTAAAACTTTATCTAAAAAAACTTGAAAAGCTATACCATTTATTCCTCCTTCTAGAGTCATTCCTCCTATAAAACCTTTAAGAGCAATCGCTCCAATTAAACTTACAGCGGTTGCTAGACTGGCCTTTCTCGATAACAATAGTCGGAATGATGTTTCCGCGATTTTATCCCAGTCTCCCACAGTGACGGCTAAGCGCCCTGATTACGACTCTCCCGATTTCCCTGCATTCCGAGAGAAGGCGACTAACTATATTCGTGGGATTACAAATACCGTACAGCAGCAGTTTGAAAAAAAGAAAGAAATTCAAAGATAAACCCCGTAGCTAAAACAGAGAGCTACGAGGTTTATTACCATCTCTCGAAAAAGATATTATTATTGGGAACTTTCTCGATTTTTGTTTGTGGTTTGGCTTCGCACAATGTCCGTTCTCTTATTCCATAGCTCAAAGCGAGAGGCAGATTAACATCGAGTTTCCGCTCTTCTAACCACGCTTTCGCTGCTTCTTCTGCTTTTTCTCTGTGTGCGAAAGCGTTTATTGTTTCTTCTTCTTGTCCCTCATTTGTGACTAGGTAAACTGTAAAGACTTTCATGGTCGATCCTCTTTTTTTATATCTTTATTTTATGCGCTAGCAATATAAAAAATTAGTGTTTGCCATTTAAAGTTTGAGGCATAGGACTTGGCCTGGAATCGTCCACATCTTTGACCTCTCTGCAAATGTAAGCGTCTTTTAACTCTGGCGTATTCCCACGGATTATTTTCCAATCATGCCAACCGAATAAACATAATAGGTGTTGCATTGTGTTAATTGAGTATTTTTGCTTAGTGAGTCAATGCGTTTAATAGTCACGTTTCAGCACTATAAGCGCACGTTTTTGTGCTTTCACGCTAGTGAAAAAGCGTTTTTATCGTGCTTTTCTGTGCATTACCCGTGCATACATCGTGCATTGTAGTGAGCTTTTCCACTCCAAACACTGCTTGCTTCATCAAGAAGGCAGGGTCGGCGCCGAAATCGGCAAGGTAAAAGGCGTCGAATACGCTGAGTGAGTGCTACCTGTAGGGTGGGCCATGCCCACCCTACGATGCTTTGCAATTTACGACAGGTTAAAAAGAAAAAGAGAAACCTAAACGGTCTCTCTTTTCGGCGATGATACCTTATCGGATTCGGTAGTAAATGTGCTGTGCGATGTCCACACATTTTTCAACCACTAAATCACTTCTTTGCAGGACTTGATGTTCAAGTACCCGATGAGTATGCCAATTCGGTATACTGCGGAAATTAGCTACTAATCGTCTATCAATTAAACTCTCGGATAAACGTAACATTGGCTGATGGGGGAGTAGTTTATAGCCATCGTGTTCAACTCGGTACACTCGACCATCTTCAAATTGAATCAAGTCTCCAATATCGGCTGACCGAGATGGTGGCTCGTATAGTAAGGTAATGTTACCCTCTTCGTCGTAAGCCTCCGCAGGGAGCCCTTTTTGACAATATCGATAAATGATTCCTAGTCCCACTTGAAGCCCAAGCCACTCATCTTCATTCATCGACACTTTTCCGATCACAGCGATATCAACATCGTCAAACGAATATTTGGGTAGGGTTTTAGTCACAGTGTCGTGATTAGTAATCGAGCGAATTCTGGCTTGTGCCCAGTTCTTTTGTGTCAAGAGAGCGAATAACATGAAGTCTCCTTTCGAGATTATGTTCATGGCTACCGTGCGCTAGCACAAAAATTAAAGCTCTAATCAGGCAGTTGAATACCAGATCAGAGCGCTTATGCTTAAATCGTAGAATAACGAGAAGTAATAACTTGGTGAACTATAGCATCGAATTGTTCCCCATCAGTGATAGGCTCTAATTCTCTTAATCGGTTCACCAAATCTAACTTAACAGCTAGGAGATCCAAGTCAGACACATCGCCTTCTGCTATTCCACTGTCAGTGAAGTGATTCATTGCTAGGTCATCGCTGGAGTAAGGAATTCTCTTAGATAAACCAATAACACTGGTAGCAAGGCTGAAGATGGAGCTAATGAAGTTCATGGTAATTTTGTAGATTGTAGTTCACCGTAAAAACGCGCTAGCGCACACGGAGTCTTTTCACCGAGACATCTACTTGGTTATAGCTACATAGCACATTGTAAATAGCTAGAACCAAGCCCTCTGCTCAGATACCTAGAAAAAAAGAGGCAAAAAGCCTCAGTCGTTATTTATGGATAAATCAGTCAGTTATTTTAAAAGAGTCCTGGTAAACCACTTGTCTAAAATCCAGACATCTGTTTCTGAGGTATTTTCTTCCATGTATCCGTCCTCGTCTTCTTTTTTTTACTTGGGCGTAATACTTGCGAGGCTTACCCTCTTTTACTTCTACATCTAGCCGCAACTCGAATTCTTCCCAGTCTCTGAGGTATGTAATTTGCTCAACACCTCTATGGGTAAAGTCTGCGGTTTCCTCAAAGCCACAGAGAAATACGAACCGCTCTATTTCGGTTCTTGCCTTTATTTCTTCGTCGGGTCTATGCTTAAGCAACGATTGCAAGTCATACATTATCTGAGTCCTCTAATTTTGAAAGGGCTAGTTGTGTGAGGTTCAGTACCTCTATGGGTTCTTCGGCGACTTCTTCTCCTTCTAGATATACTCGTAGTAAAAGTCGCTTATTAAAGCTCTCTATGATTACGGTGTACTCCTTCTCCTCATGGGAAAGTCGGATGATGAGCTTACTGTTCAGCTCTTCTTCTACTGTTCCATGAGCGTCGTCATCGAGGTGAAACTTTCCAAGATAAAATTTTTCTGAAGTCATGAGGTTTCTCCTTGATTCTGTTTTGCGGATTCAACACTTTGAATTAAGGCGTGTTGAAAGCCTTCATTGACAAACTCTTTGAGTTCTTCTGCGATTGCCTCAAACTCTTCGTCTGAGACTGTTGCAGGGTCAACTCCGATAAGCTCTAGGTCTTCATCAGATAGCCAGAGTATGGCCTTTTCTCTCGTTTGCTTAGACATAATATTGTCCTAATTTCCTCATAAACGTTGGCTTTCTAAGACTTTATTTTCGATTTCTTTTTGTAAAGAACTTAGGTTTTCGTGTAGATTGTGAATGGCGGCATTGACTTGTTCTTTTGTAATCGTAGGAACGTCCTCAGCTTTGTTTGAACCAGAGTCGCAAATGACACTTCGGCACTGAACTTCTACTCCAAGCAACCTACTTAACAGCCCTTCGGGCGAGGCAGAAGGCAGGGGGCAGGAGGCAGGAGGGAAGATTTTAGTTACAGTAAAGCCTTGTTGCCTCGCCCAACTGGGTTTAAGTCCCCCACCAAAATCTTCGATTTGGTGGTCTTCGATTAGAGGTGGGTCTGAATCCCCCTCTAATCGGCCTCCTGCCTCCTGCCTTTCAACTCCTGCCTCCTTCAACGTCTGGGCTTCGTTAATGGGAACGATTCGACTAGGTGAGCTTGGTAGGTTCGTTGTTTTGGTTCGGTTTGAGTATTCATGATTCTATCAGTAAGGTGAGCAGAGAAAGGGGACTCAGCCCCCTCCTTGATTATCCGACAAACGGTAGGACATCGGGAATTTGACTACGATTCTCTCCGAGATAAGTTTCGATGTTTTGTCTAAGAACCGTTACTTTGATACGGCTTCTGTCAGGGTTCTTGTATGGTAATCCTAGAGCCTTAGCTGCTTTCCAGGCTTTCTTGGCGGTAATCTGAGAAACATCGACGCTGACGTTGTCATCGCTAAATATCTCGGTTCTACTTGGGACATCAGGCTCATCAACATCGAAAGGAATCAGACCCTCTTCGGGCAGTTTGAGTTCAGGACTCAGTGTACCCTCAGTGGTGTCATCAAGAGTATTCGTAGAAGGCTCTGGCTCAACCTGCGTGAGACTATCGATTAATTCATCGACATCCCAAGGGGGCCAATCGTCCTCTTCTTCTTGAGTTTGACCTGACCCAAAGGCGATCGGTGTCATCAATTCAAGGCTACTGATATCACCCGCAAACGCAAACGTTTGTTGGTTTTTCCGTCCGTAAGTGGCGTACAGAATAAAGATAATGGCAATAAAATCGAGTAAAATTTCTAATGATTGCATGGTTGGTTCCTTGTTGTTATTTTCTAACCACATAGGCGCTAGCCGATCTCATTACCACCCTAGTTCTAGCTATTTATTGAAAAAATTTTAGCTAGAACTAGGGTAGGTTTAGTGTCGGGTTTTTTTGAAAAAAAAATAGGAGCCTCAAAGAGAGGCTCCTATCCGGTGGTCAGGGAGGGGATAGTGGAGCATTAAACACGAGTGTTATTTTTAGTCTCCACTAACACTCACACGATTACGCGCTAGCGTTTCCAACCACCGAGAAGACAGAGTAACTAATTGTCTAGAACTGGCTTATAGCAAGCCTTTGATGTATCCGCAGCAACTACTATTTTCGTTATAAATTATTGAGGTTGCTGCGGATCATCTTTGATCTCAAAATAGTCCTCGATAGTTTTGAGTAATTTATGGTTCAATTCTGTTTTCTTGGTTCCTTGATAGGAAGCAGTCATTCCCACAATATAGTTAGCGAGTCTTTTGTCTTTGTCTTCACTGCTCTGAATAGCATCGTATATGGTTTTAAGTCTCGATATATGAGACTTAATCTTTTCGTTGGTTTCTTGTTGATATACTTTATCTGCGGGCATTTTTCTTACGCATTGTTGAGGGATGGTGTCGTATTTTCCCATGGCCGTTTCAATAGACACACTGAAGTTGTTTACGCCTGTAATAATTCCGTAATTCCCTTTCTGGCCACGTAGGTTATCATTCCCTTCTACTTTAGTTATCTCGACCACCGCCCCTATATCTTCAGTTGAAAAGCTACTGGCTTGAACTTCTTTTTGTTGGGACGCGCGAACCACCTCTCTAACAATACTCTCTGTTAGTTCTTTTCCTTCTTGATTAGCTACATCTATTGAGTCTTTATAATGCTTAACAATTAACTGCTCTATCCTTTCTTTTTCTTCTACATTGTTTTTCGCTGTTGCCTTTCTCCATCCTTTGACAAGGGAGTATAAAGGACGAAGTTGAGTATCGGATTTGGGTAATGAATAGTCCCCTTCTAATTTATCTTCAAGAACTTCATAAAGAACCGTACCTGAAATAAGTTGATAGGCTCTAGATTTTACAATACCGAATGTTTCGTCGACATAAACATCCCATCTCTTGTTTGGATCTTCAATTTGATGAAGTTTCTTTTCTTGGATTTCTCGCAAAGCTTTTCCAATGATAGTAAAACTCTGAGAGTGTTCTATGACTATATTCTCTAATTCTGCCCGTTTTGCTATTTGTTCTTCTCGCTCTTCTATAGAATCTACTTGATCTGGTTTAAGTGTCTCAACGCTTGATGCTGTATCCGTTGATTCTGTCGTTTCTTTATCATTTTCTTGCTCGGAATCAGGCGATGTCGCTACATCACTTTGAGCGGTTACATCGATCGCTTCTTGGGTCGTAGTTTGCTCTTTTTCTAATTGCTCCTCTGATTTCTTTGTCCTGCTTCGACGTTGTGTTTTTCTTCCTATTACTGCCATTACTCTGATCTCCTGCGACATCTTTCCAATTTTAGCATTGGAAGAACAAAACACAGAACGTTGTACAAAAAGTAAACTACCCGACGCTGACTTTGTACAGCGAGGGGCTTCTCGGCGTTTAGCTAATTTTGAGATAATATAAAATTAAGTTGGGCGGAGAAACAGCTATGATTTCAGCATCGAATGAGCAATCCTTAATTATTCGTACTGAGCGTGGACTAACCATTACAGGTACACGCATCACTCCGATTACCTTTGAGTTTGCTCCCAAAGATGTGACCATCAGCTTAAGGCTCTCAAAAGACTTACTCGAGTAGAAAGAGAATAAAGTCGTTATCAAAGAGATAGTATTTTCCGTGATAAGTCAGTTGAACTTGCATCACTGGGAATCCTCCGATAATGATCTCTATTAAACCTCCGCTAGCATAGGCCCAGACTAGGTTCAACTCACCCGCAGCAACGTCGATAATTCTTATAGAAAACAGCTACTGCTGCGGATCTAGTAAAAAAAAAGCAATCCCAAAAATAAGATTGCTATGGAAGAAGACTTAAGATTCATATCCACTCTGCGCTAGCAGTTCTACCGCCGAGAAAGCATTACGTCATACCAAAAACCCCATCTAGGAACTAATATTGCCAATCATCTTGTAAGTCTTTACTGATGGAGCTTTGAGGCATCCGCAGCAACCTCTATATTTCTAATAGAAAACAGCTACTGCTGCGGATCAAAAAAAAAATAAACTGCCGAAGGTGGCAGTTATGAAAAGTAGCTAAAAAGGTAACTCATTGGGATTTGAATACCTTGAATGCGGCGGAAACCCATCGATAGGACAGCTTTCTCCTTCGACTACTACAACATCGTAGAGTGGTTCAGAGATTTCTGGCTCACCACCAAAGGATATCCAGGGGCGACTATACTGCGTCACTACTCCTAAGATAATCCCATCGGATGAAGGAATCCCCTGAGAATCGAAGCTGATCTCTACGCTGTTGCCTTCGCTGAAGGTGTTGTATTTCCCGTGGTAGGTCAAAGCAGATTTCATCGCTATAATCCTCTGTCTAAAATGTCCGAATATTCGGCGCTAGCCCAGAACCTGACTGTCTTTTAGCTACCCGAAGCAACCCCTATATTTCTTATAGAAAATAGAAGTTGCTGCGGATCTAAAAAAAAGGATAAGCATTTATGCTTTGTTCTTTTTGTGTGAGACTTCCCTTTAAGTTGCGCTAGCATTATTTCGGAGGGTAGCTCCGCCAGAGTGACTCGCTTTGAAACCGCGCTAGCAAAGTGGGTTGACCAAATGCCTGAAACCCTGGCTCTAATTTAATTAGAGATAACCGTAGCAACTACTATTTTTGTTATTACATTTGTTTTCGCAAAGGTTCATGAATTTTAGAAGCAGTGGAACATTTATTAGGGATTTTTTACGATATGGCAATGGGGTTGTCATCATCTTGGCTGTACTCTACACTCTGCTCTTCTACTCTTTGGCAGAATGTGAGCCAGATAGTGTGGTACTCGTCCTGAGTGGTCTATTAGGGTTTTTGACCTACAGTTATGACCGTATGCACGATTTA
Organism: Cyanothece sp. BG0011; assembly: GCF_003013815.1. Lineage (GTDB taxonomy): Bacteria > Cyanobacteriota > Cyanobacteriia > Cyanobacteriales > Microcystaceae > Crocosphaera. The sequence continues at coordinate 34,389 of NZ_PRLH01000012.1, forward strand.
GGCTCCGAATCAGACATCATCAATGCGCCAGAACGAACCAATTGGTTGCGAGAGCATTATACCTTCATGGTTTACTTGTGTGCGATGGCAGTAGTCATCAGCCTCATCGCAATGCTGTTACGACCAGCTGCAATCCTTCCTATTATCAGTACCATAGGACTCGCATTTGCTTATAGTCTCCCCATTCTTCCGGATGGTAAGAGCCTTAAAAAAATACCAGGGGTTAAAACCGCTCTCATAGTCGTCCTCTGGGTCATTCTTACCTTTCTTATCCCGATGACAGTAAGTGGTGTCCACTGGAGCTTTCCAATCATCGGAGGAATCCTCTATGAGAGTCTCATGATAGCATCAATTGCGAATCTGAATGACATCAGAGATACACCAGGCGATCGTCTTGCAGGTGTTCCCACAATAAGTGTGATTTTTGGTGTGAGGATAGCCTTCTTTTTCTCCCTGGTTACTATTATTGCGGCGACAATGGTCGGAGTGGCTTTAGGAAATTGGGTGCTGGTCATGTTAGGTGTTATAGGCACAATTGGGCTCTTGTTCAACAGTAGTAAGATTTTAGAAATGCTGCGCTAGCTTGTCGGCATTTGGCCAACACCAACAAATTTGGTCACATTCAGCCTGCCAACCCCCTTACCTTTCGTGATGCGTAAAGCCCCTGCAATTTATTCAGGGGATATAAGCGAATGGCTAAATTAATTTAGCCGTGATGAGGATCATTAATGTATTCTAATACAATTTGAGTGCTAACCTTTCCTGTTGTATCAAACATATAGGAGTGTGTCCAAAGAGAAGGGAGTTTTAATAATTCTGGAAATTCTTGTCTAAGATATCGAGAGGAACGACCTTTAAAGGCTTTAACAACTTGAGAAATAGAATGCTGAGGATCATATTCAACTAGCATATGTATATGGTCTGGAGCTACTTCCAACCCTTTAATAATCCATTTTTTATCATTAGCAACAGAGTGGAAAATTTCAATACATCTAAGTTTTAAAGTCTCGTTTTTAGCAAAAACTCTTCTTCTTCTACACGGTATCCATACTAAGTGGACTGTTGCTAGTCCGACGGCATGATTGTAATGCTTGTAATTCTTTTTCATGTTGATGACTTGACTTTATCAACAAATATGATACTATAATAACCATGAAAACTTATCAATTCAAACTCTATCAACATAAACGAAACAAGCACTTGCATAGTGCTATAAACGCTTCTAGCAATATTTATAATCACTGTATTGCTCTACATAAGCGTTATTATCGTTTATTTGATAAACATTTGAATAAAAATCGCTTAATGAAACACATAGCTAAACTCAGAAAGAAAAATGAATATTGGCTATTAGTGGGTTCTCAAGCTGTACAAGACATTATTCAAAGAATTGATAAGGCTTATCAGTTATTTTTTAAACATAATAAAAAAGGAGTTCGACCACCTAATTTCAAAAAAAGAATTAAATATAAATCATTCACACTCAAACAAGCTGGCTATAAATTCCTTGAAGGTAATCGATTAAAACTAGGAAAAAGAATTTATAAGTTTTGGAAAAGTAGAGAAATTAAAGGAACTATCAAAACTGTCACAATTAAGCGTAATCCTTTAGGAGAAATATTTATATTTGTAGTGACGGATTTTGTAGATCACCAAGTCTCAATCATGACGGGTAAGAGCGCAGGTTTTGACTTTGGACTAAAAGTTTTTCTAACTTGCTCTAATAATACAGAGATATCTTCACCCCTATTTTTAAAGCAATCATTAAAAGAATTAAGATTAGCTAGTCGTAATCATTCGAGTAAAAAGCGACATTCAAATAATAGGGAAAAAGCTCGGAAAAACTTAGTTAGAGTGTATAAAAACGTAGTCAATCGTCGTCGTGACTGGTTTTGGAAATTAGCACATCAATTAACAGATGAATTCGACTATTTGTTTTTTGAGACACTTAACCTTAAAGGAATGCAACGCTTATGGGGACGCAAAATTAGTGATTTAGCATTAGCTGAGTTCATAAAAATACTAGAATTTGTAGCTTTTAAAAAGGTAAAACTATTAGTTATATTGACCAATGGTATCCAAGTACAAAAACTTGCTCGGAATGTAATTTTGTTATTGATAAATTAGGATTAAATGAACGCTATTGGGTTTGTCCTTCATGTCATACTAAACATGGAAGGGACTCTAATAGCTCGATTAATATTTTAAGAGTTGGGGCTTCAACTCTGAGGGTAGGAGATGTCAGTCTGTCTCAGACAGCTATTTCTGCTTGAGCCTCGAATCCCCCGTATTTTCAATCGGGGGGGTAGGTCAATTCTGGCATTTATACCCCCGTATGATTTCTGATTCGTCTCTTAATCAGCGCATTCAATCCTTCTCGATCCCTCAAGCTTAATGAAGTTTCTGGTCTATCCATCAAATCCGCTAATTCTCCGTTAACGGCGGTGGACAATTCATTGATAATCTCGTTGGAAGTTTGCTCGCTTAGTCCACGCTCAGCGCAGTATTTTTCGATATATTCTTTGATCAGCATCGGTGTAGTTCTCAAAGCATTGTTCTCTGATAGAGCCGCTAGGCAAACCTCGATACGTCTACGGTTCGTAGACCTCAGAAAAAAAACAGCAACTTTTTCTGGTTGCTGCTGTTTATCTATGCTTTAATATCGGTTCCCCCTAAACAATCAGGACGGTATTTTTCGACAAATTTGATGACTAAGTTTCGATGGCAGAAGTCCCCTGCTTTTTCCCAACAACACAAAGTCATGTCTTTATTTGGATCTAAGCCATCAAGCCAAACTTTGATATTGGGCCATACTTTGCGTAGTTGCTCTCGATATCTATCAATATAACCATCTTGGTCTATCTTTCCTGATTTAATGTCACTTAGAATTGCTCGGTCAGGGGCAAACATCCATAGCTTACTGTCGAATTGTATTTTCTTAGGTTCACTACGAGAAATGCTTATAATTTGTCCGTGATGGTTTTCAGGTTGGAAATAGCTCGCGGTATAAATCATTGGTTTTTCATTGTAAATTTCTAAAATGTTCCGCGCTAGCGATCTTATCGGGTTTTCACCAAAATAAAAATCTGGATGCCCCTTCGTTCAGGGAGGGGAGGAAAGATTTAAAAAGAGAAATAGGAGCCTAAAAGCTCCTCAAACCTTTTAGAAACTGTAAGTATAACCATCCTTCTGATAGATGAGATGGCAATACTTGTGGCTAATCCCCTGAACCTTGCCAGTACCAGTAGTGATATTAAAGCTGCCAGTTAAGCGAACAGCCACTCTCCCGACATAAGTCCCGATCTTCTTGCCTTTAGTGACGACTGCCTTAACAATATCGCCAGTCTGAAATCCTTTGACGAACTTCTGCCTTGAACGGTGTCGAATAGGGAATCCATACTTGTCGGTTCCACACATCTGTCGAGTACCATGTCCCGTCGCTCTTATCTTAAGGGGCTTTTGTACTAACACTCGTAACTTAGAAGGCGTAGATTTTCCAACACAAGCAGCATCAAGCCAGTGCGTCTTCGGAAGTTCTTGTCGAGTTCGGTTGAACTTGGTGAGTCCGCCCGAACCAGCCTCAACTTCAAGCCCAGTAGCTTTGAGTCGATTGAAAATCGCCAAACGGGTTGCGTTGACCGCAGCAGCATCCTTAAGGGGCTTTTTAGCGTTGGCTTTGACTCGTTTAAGCACTTCTGGTTTCTTCTTGAGAAACTCCTCAACTGAGCGGTTTCCTTTCTTCTGGTTGCAGCTATGGCAGCTTAGGGTCAGGTTCGAGACGCGATCGCTCCCCCCTTTCGATTTGGGCACTATATGTTCCACCTCAAAAAGAGTATCCTTTGCCCCACAGTATTGACAAGTCCGATTGTACTTTTCTAGAAGATACTCGCGTACCTCGTACCCTAAAAGCTCTCCTTGCTGATACTCAGTTCCTGATATTTCAGGGTTCTCAAGTTGTTGCGTATCAAAGCGAACCAGTTCAACACTAATCGAATCAACCGGACAAAGTTTACTTAACCGTTCAACCCAAGTGCTGATATTCTCAACCCTGCTTTGAAGGGAAGGAGGAAGCCACCCTTCTGGACGTTTGCGATTTAAGAAGCGGGGCTTACGGTAACGAGTCTTTCGACCTCTACGCCCCCGTCTTAACTGTCTTCTTGATTCGAGTGTATCCTTAATTTGAAACCCGCGATGCTCGATTTCAGCACCAAATACAACCCTATCCCCTTAAAGTACAGCCATACCTGTCGTTTTCGCACCAGGGTCGATTTTGATTCGACAAGGTTCAGACTCGCTAGGTTCTACCTCCTCTTTGAGGATTATGGTAAAGGGATATTTCCGGTACACGGCTGCTCTCCCTTTATTAAGCAGTTTTCTCGCTCTCGCCTGATGGCAAGGGCTTAAGGGTTTTTCGTCTTTCGACAATACAAGTACAAACATGAGTTTTAATCTCCTATTGCTAGGGTAATGTTTGCTTCGGCAATGTTTAGAGGCGGCTAATCCGATAAGCACTGGCTTCGTACCCCGTATGCCTGTTTAACCTATCGGTTCTAGAGCTTGGGACTAGCACGCATCCCAAGGTAGGAACTTAAGCGCTCTCTCTAAACGTAGTCCTAAAAGAACCTTGCCTGGTCATCTTCAGGAGACAAGCTCCTTCCTTTAGGGAGGGGTAGATGACTCAAAGATAGCCAATTCATAAGAGGTCTCTATCCTTCATGGGATAAGGCTTTGAGATATCCGCAGCAATAGCTGTTTTCATTATAAATATAAGCCTATGCTGCGGATCTTTATTTTTCCGGTAACAATTGTAAGACACTTGATTTATGCCCCTTGTCATCAAAATTCTCGCTAACGTTTACGTCTTTGGAGTTGTTTGGTTCGCTGCTTATCAGAACGCTCAAACGCTCCGTAACTCTCTGGCAGCGATTCATACGTCAAGATCACCCCCTGCGCTTCCCAGTCCTGGATATACTGATTAAACCAGATATTTGATGGAATGAGGTCGTGGGAATCCCTACGACCATTATTATGCGACAGATGAATGGCGATTGCCTGGGGCATTAATCTCTTCGTCCATTCCTGGACTAAGGTACTACATCCTTTAGACCAGATGTTCACATGGGAAATGTCGAGTAGAATAGGAATATCTCTGATATCTTGGTGTTTTTTGCTGAAATCTTCCTCAGATAACCAATAAGCGTCATTCGGCATAACCTCTAAGCAGACAGGAATGCCTAACAATGCCTCTAATTTATCTCGGTTTTGTTTAAGCTCATCAAAAGAAATTTCCTTTCTCATCGGTGGATGAATTGATATCATCTTAACATTGCGATCGCGTAAACGATGTCGATACTCTTCCCAGGTCTCAGGGTGGGCCAAGGAAAATGGTAACTTGTACAGCCCATCGAACAAACACCGGTGATGTATAACCAGTGGACTATCTTTGGGAATCTTTGATAAGTCACAGCGACTGCCTACGGCTAGTTCTAAGAAGTCTAAACCGAGTGGGTCTTTGAGGGTTTCAAAGATATTAAGGCACTCTTCTAAAGGACGCGCACCAATGGCAGTTACACTAAGTCCTTTCATGATGCGCCTCCTGCGGATGCAATAACTTGGCTAATTTCGGCGATGAGATTGTCGAGTTCTTTTTGAGGATTTTCAGGACGGGTAAACGTTTCAAGCATTGATTCAGGATCAACAATCGGCTGAATACCCTGGAAAATCATCTCTTTCCAGTCTTCGAGTTCCTCGTCGAAGATATTATCGGGGTCTAACCTTTCGTGTAAATCTTCCTTGGCTTCCTCATTGATAAATTCGATCTGGTTGAGGAAGATATATCGAAAATAACTACCGTTGTCGTCGTATTCGTAGTTATCCTCGAAGGTGAGACTCTTAATTTCAGGATATTGAATCCAAATGTGCAAAAGGAACCGCTTGGTTTCGGTTCTTTTCAGTATTTCTTCGACTTTTTCAATGACTGCGAGTTTATCTGATGTTGTTTCTGCGGTAAGCATAGTTTCCAGACGTGGATGGTCACTTTTTCCTGCGCTAGCAGAAAAAGTAAGCAGAGTATCTCGAAAGCTTTCTCTGCTTACTCTAAACTCTTTTCTAGGCTAAGCTATAAGGATGGATAAATGTCTACAGAATCAAGCACACTCCGTATCTTATAGAGTGTCTGACTCAGCACCTCCTCTGGGTCTTCTGGCCGTTCCAATGTAAACCCTAAGTGTTTTTCCTCGATGTCAGGGAATTCGCCATTGAAAAGCTTTTTATCTTCTGTGTATCCTTTTTCATCTATAAACAGGCTTACCCCCCACCAGTAAAGGTCATCGCTATCTTTCTCTTCAGAAAGCTCTAGTCTCTTTCTGAGTGTTTCTTCCGCTTTGTCATCTATGAATTCAATGTTTGTCAATACTTTGTGGGCTGTCCATCCCCCTTCATCATCCATTTCCATTGATTCGTAGATTGTTATGGACTTTATTTCTGGATAGAGAACCCAGAAGGCTAAGAGTTTTTGCTCTGTGGTGTATTCTCGTAGAATATTTTTTATTTTAACTAAGGCTTTAGCAGGATTTTTCTCGCTGTCGGTTTTGCTCCTAAGTAAGTCTCCTTTCAGGGTGTAAGTATCTTCGTTATAATTGCATTGAATCACCTCTTCTTCTTGGCTGTGAGTTATCGTATCAGTAGTTAAATCGAAGATAACCGTCCCACTGAGGCCGGTTCCATTTTCCCATCCGGGGCCGAGTATATGTTCGACAAATGCAATGAGAGTGTCTCCTGGCCCAGAGTCCAAGGCCGCTTCGATAGCTTCTGAATCATATCCTGCGGTGCAGGTTTTTAGACTCGGTGGCTCGATCGCTCCGTCGTCTCCTTCTCCGAAGTAGGTAATTTCGATAGTGGATGCGCCTTGTGTTTTCAGAGTGTCTAGTACGGACTCAAGATTTTGGAATGCCATATTTATTTTGGATAAATGGTTATCAGATGCCATAAATGCGCTAGCATAATCTGCACTCTTAGCCCCTCTCATGCACCACAAAACGCACTCATTTTCCATCAAAAAAAAAGGCATAGAAAGCCTTTCTCTCTCTTCTCTTAGTCTAGTATTCCTATTAGTTTCGGTTTCGGCGCATGGAACAACTGCTGATAAATCAGGTTATCCTCTTTTCCCTTCCAATCTAAAACTTTGAAATCATGGAATTGCACTAGGTGCTTCGCCACTTTTCGGGGAATTGACATCCAGAATCCATATCGCTTAATGCGAAACAGGTTGTAGTCTTGGTCGTAAATATGCTTATTATCGAAGCAAAAACACTTATTACCACATACCGTATATATCTTTCTTTTCTTATTCTTGATTCCCTTAAGGTCATCAGTCAAAGCTTGTTTGTTGAAAGCGATGTAGACATCGGAAGTAGCCGTATCCACTTTTATTTCAAAGTAGGGCATGACCTTCACACTTCTTCCATCCAATACCGTCAGGCAGTCCGCAACATAAGACTCACGAGTGGAGGCTCCTGTTCTCCGGATGTGTAGATGTTCACTGACCTCGACTTTACCTTCGGTTACAACGATGGTTAACCACAAGTCTGCCTCTTTATAAGGGTCTTGTTCCATCTTTGTTGAGGGAAACAAATAGTAACAGTTGTATTCTGTCCAGAACCCGTTTCCGAAAGTGTTTTTCTCAAGTTTTCGCTCTCTAGACATAGGTGACTCCTTAAAAAATACGTTGCTTTTACCTGCGCTAGCAGAGGTACTTACAATGTTTTTTGCTAGAATGAAGCCAGTAGTTATCCGCTGTAATTCACTATGAAAAGCGATGAAGCTGGTGTTAGATTATATTTTGATGGGGGAACCTTTCCCTTAAACCCTGGTCACGGGGGTTGTGGTGCGGTAATTATCCAAGAGAATGATGAACAGTCTTTTTCAAAATATTTAGGCGAAAATATAACTAACAACCAAGCTGAATACGGAGGTCTTATTCTAGGTTTAGAAAAAGCCTTAGAAATGAATATTTCTAGCCTTGAGGTAAAGGGAGATTCTGAATTAGTCATTTGCCAAGTCATCGGCAGTTACCGATGTCGAAACAGTGGGTTGAGGCCCTTACACCGCCAAGCTATTTCTCTGGCAAAGCAATTTGAACATATTCATTTTGATTGGATTCCTAGGGAAATTAACAAAAAGGCTGACGCAGCAGCTACCGAGGCAATACAATCGGTTCTCCCTCAATCTAAGGCCATAATTCCTGACAATCTCCCACTCTGTAAAGCAAGAGAAGGATTAAAAAAGCGGATAAACCATCTTAATCAGCAGGGGGATGGTGCGAAATTCAAAGAATGGATACAGCTAAAATCGGGTCGTGATCAGTTCTCTTCATTGCGTGGCACTCGTCTTCATGAAGCTGTACCAGATAGCGTCCTCGACGCAATTTCTCAGGCTTTGATAGAAGATGAACAAGATTTACTCGACAAATCTTTACGCTGGTACTTGCGGGGGTTAAAACCTGCCTTAGCTGTGAAAAAGGCAAGGGTCGATGCAGAAATTTCTGCTAATATTACTAGAAAAAAAAGTGCTTTGTAAAAAAACCCGCACTGCTGAGTACAGTGCGAATATTCTAAGAACAAGCTTTTATATTT
>NZ_PRLH01000102.1 GCF_003013815.1 Cyanothece sp. BG0011
TACAAAATTATATTGTTTTTTGTTTTTATCAACTATAAAGAGACGAACGCCATCAAGTAGTTCAACAAGAGAGATAAAAATCATCATGGATTGACTAGGAGTCTTATTTTTTGAGGTTATAATCTTGTTGTTTACTTCAATGGTAATATGACCTTTACTAAAGCTATCAATTTCTTCAATTGCATTTGATTCTAATTCAATTAAAATTTTTAGCATCAACTAATTGTTAAAATTATTATAAATATTATTAATTTAAACTAAAAAACTAATTTAAAGCTCGTTAGAAAGTTTAACTATCCAATCTAATAAAACGTTGCTCTCTTCCTTGTCTTCAGGATACGGATAGAATTCATCATTAAGCATTTCAATAAGAATCTTTTTTTGATGATTTAAGCAAGTTTTCCTTAACTTAAGGACATCAACATTTAGCTTTTTTGCTAATTTATAAAAATCTTCCACATAAAGATGATCATCAAATTCATCATCACGAGCAATTGATTGTAAATCCAAACAAAGTCCATAGCAAATTGGTTGCTCAACTAGCGGACAATTTACCCATTGACTAGGTGCATTTTTTCCATTAGCTTTAATTCCACTAATTGGACAAACATAATTTTGAAAGTTTTTTATTTCTGAAGTAGGAAATCGTTCTGGTACAGCATTCATAATGAATTAACTATAACCGATCAACCTCTAGACTAACTTGTATCTAGAGATTTATGATCAGAAGATAGGTCTTTCACTAAGAAAGAATAATCAAACCATTAAGGAAAAAGATTATGAGCGAGCGAGAATTCGATTATGATTTAATCATTATCGGTGCAGGAGTGGGGGGACACGGTGCCGCCTTACACGCCGTCAAATGTGGCTTAAAAACCGCCATTATCGAAGCAAAAGACATGGGAGGAACCTGTGTCAACCGAGGTTGTATCCCTTCAAAAGCCCTTTTAGCAGCCTCAGGAAGAGTACGAGAATTACAAGATGCTCAACATCTCTACAATTTAGGAATTCATATCGAAGGGGTAGACTTCCAAAGACAAGCGATCGCCGATCATGCCCTTAGTTTAGTCAATAAAATACGAGGGGATCTCACCAATAGTTTAAAACGCCTCAAAGTTGAAACTATCCACGGTTGGGGAAAAGTCATTGATACCCAAAAAGTAAGTGTTCTCACTGACGATGGAGAAAAAACCCTAACCGCCAAGGATATTATGTTATGTCCTGGCTCAGTGCCGTTTGTTCCCCGTGGCATAGAAATTGACCATAAAACCGTTTTTACCAGCGATGAAGCCGTTAAATTAGACGTTTTACCCCAATGGATCGCGATTATTGGGAGTGGTTATATTGGGTTAGAATTTTCCGATATTTATACCGCTTTAGGGTGTGAAGTGACCATGATCGAAGCCTTAGACACCTTAATGCCCGGTTTTGATCCCGAAATCTCAAAATTAGCCGAAAGAACCCTACTAAAAGCCCGTGATATCGAAACCTATTCTGGAGTATTTGCCACCAAAGTCACCCCAGGCGCACCGGTTACTATTGAATTAACGGACGCTAAAACCAAAGAAGTGATCGACGTTTTAGAAGTGGATGCTTGTTTAGTCGCTACTGGAAGGGTTCCGGCTACTAAAAATCTAGGCTTAGAAAACCTTGGCATTGAAACCGATCGCGGTTTTATCCCCGTCAACGACAAAATGGAAGTGTTACGGGATGGCGAACCCGTTCCCCACCTTTGGGCAGTAGGAGACGCAAATGGAAAAATGATGTTAGCTCATGCAGCATCGGGCCAAGGAGCGATCGCCGTCGAAAATATGTGCGGACGGGACAAAACCATCGATTATCGTAGTATTCCAGCAGCCGCCTTTACCCACCCTGAAATCAGTTACGTGGGGCTTACCGAGCCAGCAGCCCGTGAATTAGGGGAAAAAGAAGGATTTGAGGTAGCAACGGTCAAAACCTACTTTAAAGGCAATTCTAAAGCCCTTGCAGAAGGAGAAACCGACGGCATTGCTAAGATTGTGTTCCGTAAAGATAACGGGGAACTTTTAGGGGTGCATATCATGGGTATTCATGCTTCTGACTTGATCCAAGAAGCCGCCAATGCGATCGCTCAACGTCAAAGTGTTGAGAATCTTTCGTTTAATATCCATACCCATCCAACTTTATCAGAAGTATTAGACGAAGCCTTTAAACGGGCTGAAGCTAGAGTTTAGCCTAAGCAGGGGAGTAGGGAATAGAGAGAAAAACATTACACCCTACACCCCACACCCCACACCCCCCACCCAAGAATTTCTTGACGCAATGGGGAAAAAACCCCTTAGAATAAGTAACGTTAGGTATCAAAACCGAAAAAAGGGTAACCAATATATGACACCATCTTTAGCTAATTTCTTATGGAGCCTCGTCTGGGGAACCGTTATCGTCGTTATCCCCGTCACCGTTGGACTGGTATTCATCAGTCAAAGCGATAAAATCAAGCGCAACTTCTAAGCTTGTTTGAGTCAACCCCATCCCTAAGTGGGTGGGGTCAGTTTCATTATTTAGTTATATTAGTAATACGAAAAAAGTTTACCCGATTGGGTATTCTAAGACTGAAATATTAAAGAAAATTCGCTACCATAGCAGATGAAAACGGAGAGCGATAATGGTTAATTTTGGGCTGAACTCAGCCAGTGTCCTCGGAATTTTTTTAGCTGTTGCCGGAGCCGGTTTATACTTCTTGCGAACGGTACGGCCAGAACTATCGAGGGATCATGATATATTTTTTGCCGCAGTCGGTTTATTATGCGGACTCATACTATTGTTTCAAGGATGGCGACTTGATCCGATCCTACAGTTTGGTCAATTTTTATTGACCGGCTCGGCGGTCTTTTTTGCCGTCGAGACGATTCGCTTAAGAGGAGCGACCACCGAACAAGCACGACGAGGTTCTTCTTATGTCGATGATGATCGTCGGGTGAGTAAAACTCGAGTATATACAGAAGCAGAACTTGATCGCTTAGAACCCTACGACGAAGAAGAACCCACCTATCGGAATAACCCCCGTTTACAAGGATACGCCGATCCTCGTAGCAGTCGGAGTTATCCAGAGGATGACCCAAGAACCCCGAGATCCCGTCGCCGTCCCCCCAGTGATCCCTACAGCGATCGCCCGTCCCCCAGACGTAAACCTCGTCCCAGTCGCCCAACAACAGATGACTATGATGCGTGGGGTAGTCAGGATGATATGTGGGAAGATCGTCCCTCAAAACGTCGTCCCAGTCGTCCTCGTCCCGAAAGTTCTTCCCCCCAAACCCCTTCTGGTTCTCCTCGAAAACGCCGTCCTCGTCCCAGTAGCCAGGCAAAAGGTTATCCGTCGAGTCCAGAGGAAACACCAACCACCACCGACTATGTGGACTATAAACCAATAGATCCGCCGGAAAGCCCTAGAAAGCGAGGCTCTCGACCCTCAACCCCAGAGGATAATTATGAAGGCGATCGCCCCTCAGATTCCTCTAATTTTGACTATTAACAATAATGTTTGACTGTAAACGAGGCATAAGCTCAAAGGGAGAAAATAGAAAGGGCAAAAAATTTGATCACTGGGGAACAGCAAAGACTAGAAAAATGTTTCAGCAGAGAGAGGGCCTAGCAATTCTCCCTGCTCCTTTGTCCCTGCTCCTCTGCTCAGAAGTTCCTTTGGGGAATTCCATAAAAGCGATCGCCTCCCAATCCCTCAAGCTACTCATAGGAATGGGCTTAATTAGCCTCCTAAGCTCTTGTGATGCCTTCAACCGTCCTGAACCCCCGGCAACCCTTAACAGTCGTTACAATGACCAACAACCGGCTCTTAGTGGGGATGGTCGTTGGTTAGCATTAGTCTCCAATCGTAACAGCAGTAACGAGATTTTACTCTACGATCTGCGTAGCGAAAAATTTATGGATCTTCCGGGATTAAATCAAAGTAATGTAATCCTAGAAAGTCCTAGTTTAAGTCGTACGGGACGCTATTTGGTTTATATTTCTAGTGTACAAGGGCGGCCAGACGTAGCACTTTACGATCGCGCTACTCGACGGGCAGAATTATTAACTCAAGGTTATCGTAATTGGGTGAGAAATCCTCAAATTAGTGCCGATGGACGCTACATTGTTTTTGAGACCGCACGACGGGGACAATGGGATATTGAAGTATTAGATCGCGGCCCATTAATTGAATTAGATATTCCTGATGGTACACCAGTGAACAATGAGCAATGACCAGTGATCAGTTATTCGTTTAAGTTTAGGATTGATCAGTGAAACAATTTCTTATTACTTGGATAGTTGTTATGAGTAGTCTGGTGACAGGATGTACTGGTTATCCTCGTTATCTTAATTTTCCTTTCGATGGAGGGGGACGAGGGTTAAATAGTCGCGCTTCGGACTTAGAACCCCAAGTTACGTCTAATTATATTGTCTTTATTTCTGATAGAAACGGTTCCCAAGACGTTTATCTTTTTGATGCTCAACAACGACAACTTATTGCTTTACCTGGGTTAAATGCCTTAGATGAAATCGCCTCTCATCCGTCTATTTCTGAAAATGGTCGTTACGTGGTTTTTGCAAGTAGTCGTCAAGGAAAATCTAATATTTATGTTTACGATCGACAAACGGAACAAAAACGCAATTTAACGGCTGATTTACAAGCAGAAGTACGCAATCCCATCATTAATGCTGATGGAACTCAAATTGCTTTTGAAATTGCTCAAGATGGACAATGGGATATTATGATTTATGATTTATCAGGTAATCCTCTGAAACTTTAATAATTAAGAAATCTTCAAAGGTTCTCGCACTAAACGAATATATAAATGTTTAAAAGTTGAACGAATTACCCTAGGAAGCCCAAAATCAATCGACATTATTTTATCGGGTAACTGCCAATCATTAACTTGTAATTGAGTCGGATGAGATAAAGGAAATTCGATGTCTGCAACATTGCTAGTTAATCCGAGTCGTTGTTGAGCCACCCAGGTGGGAATCGATGAAGGAGATACCTTTAAGAGTTCAATCATGGCGCAGTCCAAAGCAAAAACGTCCTCAGAAGCCCCTAAAATGCCCAATTCCCTGGGTTCGCCATTACTCGGTCCATTTCCTTCATGAGCGATAATACCGTCGATGATGGTCAAATTTGGGGCGCACCGCGAAGCGGATCTCTTCGAGATCGCTCTAGCCGTCTCTACCAACATTTCCCCAAAGCGATCGCGATCTTTTCCGGCTTCCATGTGCCACCAGGCTTTCATTTTCCCCGGAACACAACCAAACAAATTTTTAACCCCCAAGGTTAACGTCAATTGAACATGGGATTTCACTTTTGGCAAGTTAATAACCACATCCGCCTCCATCGCTTCTTTAGACAAGTGTAAATGGTCAAAATGCTCACTATCATGGGGGTAACGTTTGCCTTGAAACTCCACCACCTCTAAGCCCAACTCCTCCATAATAGACCCGTAACCGTTGGCTAAGGCAACCCCACGGGCTGTGCCAAAGGCCGGACTATCCCCTAAAAATGGCGTTCCTCCCGCTTCTTTAACCAATTGAGCCACACAATACACCATTTCAGGACGAGTGACACATTCTTTCGTTGGACGACTTCCCGTTAATAAATTGGGTTTGAGTAAAACCCTTTGTCCTGGTTTCACAAAAGATTTGATACCTCCCAAGGGTTCTAAAAGTTCTTCTAAAGAGGCTTTGAGTAAAAGCAGATCGTAAGAATGGGCTGATAATAAACTAACGCTAGACATAAATGATTAATTTTAGTTGGGTTATTTAATATGTTAGTAAAAATTGAAAAATAAAATTTTCACTGCTCCATTTTTCTCAAGAGTTGCTAAGATGCTAAGAACTGTTAGCTCTAGATTAATCATTTCTTGAGACTGATGGCTAGATGTAATGGAGTCTACCAATAAAAAAATGCTTAAACAATTATTATTGAAAGGATGTCTCGGCGTAGTGATTTGCGCCACTGGTTTCGGGGGATTTCCCGCTTATAGTCAGGCAGGAGAAGTGATCGCCCAAGCTTCTTCTGAAATGGCCGCTAAAGATATTTCACAACAAGAATTAGAAAAATTTGCCAAGGCGATCGCCGATTTACGTGCGATCGACGAAAACACCCAACAAAGAATGATCGAAGCGGTTCAAGCGACAGGAATGTCCCCCGAAGAATTTATGGAAATTGGCAAACAAGAAGACACTCAAATGAATCTGTCGGCCGATAAACAAATGCAGTTTGAGGAAGCCCTAGAAGCCGTCAGAGAACTCAATAAAGAAGATCGCAAGAAAAAACGGGTCGCTGTTGAAGAGGCAGGTTTAGAAATTTCACGGTTTAATGAAATCGGTAGAATTGTCGAAAATAATCGTGATCTACAAAAACAAGTGGTTGAAATCTTGTCTCGATAAAATGATGGGGAGTATCGGCCGACTTAATATGAGGCTGGTAGGTACTCCTTTTTCGTCAACTACCCCGACCCGCTATCGCGCTTGGTCGGGGCTTACATCTAGACTCCACCGCAATTCCAAAAACCTTTGCAGGTTCTTAGCTTTGGCTTCAACGTCTGACATATTGGGGGATGCTGACAAGATCCCCGTACTCATCCAGTCCTGCCGAATAAGTAACGCTCTTAGTGCAATATTTCTTGCTCCCACTAAATCAGCATGAAGTTTATAACCACAACACTTACAATTAAAGGTCAACCCTTTGTTGGGTCTATTTTCTTTAGAGACATGACCACATTTAGGACACATTTGGCTAGTGTAATGGGCTGGTACTTTTACTGCTAAAGAGTTATTTAAAACCGCTTTATAATCAACAAAAGAATGCAATTCGGCGAAAGACCATTTAGCTTTATTTTTATTAGCTTTTCGCTGTTTTTTGCTTACCTGTTTTCCTGATTTAGAGCGTGTTCTTTCTCTAATATGGGTTAAGTTTTCTAACCCAATTAAACTGTTAGGTTGCGCTATATTCTTGCTAATTTGGTGGTTAACATCAGCAATAAACCGTCTCTCTCGACCAGACAATGTAATTAATCTACGTTTAGCTGACCGAGTGCCTTTATGCTGTAATGACTTTCTCGCTTTATAATAACGATTAGCCTTGTACCTAATTTGTTTACCAGAAAAGAACTGACTGCTGTTATTAATTCCTGCACTTACGGCAAGATATCGTTGTCCGACATCTACACCTTTTACCTTGTTTATGGTTTCTGGTTTTATGTCAGATAACTCTATTTCTAGACTAACTAATAAGTAGTATGTATTGCTAGAACGATTGTAATATATTTTAGCTGCACCTATTTTAGAACCGTTTTTAATCAATTCTAGGTGTTTATTATAGCCAGCATAACTTACAACTATCCTTCCTGATAAAGTAACGAGACTAACTTTTTGGTCAGTCTTGAAAGAATAATCACGCTGATAATTAAGAGTACAAGTTCTAGATATAAACTTTTGCGGTTTATCTAGACCTTTATATCTTTTCTTAGTGTGACCTTGCTCTCTGGCTTGCTGATTTTGTCTAAACTTAGTCCATTGGGTTTTGTAAGTGGCCGCTACTTGTCTTGGTACATTACATGACATTTGTGAAGGAAGTTTAAAATCACCTCTAATATCACGATAAACAAGCTTTTGTAGCTTGGCTGCCTGACTCAGTTTATTGTTATTAAAAGCTATCTCAGAAGTATAATTTAAAGCATCTCGATAAGCTAAAGTTACCTGTCTCACAGATTCTTTTTGCTCTGGAGTCGTGATTAACTTTAATTTAGCAGTAATGATTTGCTTCATTTTTTTACTTCACAAGAATAAATTTATTGTAACTCTTGTGAAGTAGAGGTGTCAAGTTGGTGAGCCAGACAGCGAGTGGGGGAAACCCCCACTCGCTGTCTGGCGGTGATTTTCGAGGCATCGAACCTCTCAATCACCACGCTCTACCTCCCCATTCTGCTTCCCTGAGAATGGGGACTCTCGCTAATTCGTTGAATCTTTTATTATCTATCTCAAAAGATATCCGAAAAAGTCGAACAGAGGATTAAAATGTTTTAAATAGCACTAATTTTTATTCCTATGTTTAATTGGTTTCGCCGTAAAATTAATAAGACCGAATCAGAACAAGTTTCAGAACCTACCGAACAAGCTAAAACACCTGAAGCCGAACCTTCTGCCGAACCCAACGATCAAGAAGATTATTTAAATTGGGCAAAAACCGCCTACAAAAATATTCAACAACGTCAAACCCCTTCAACCTCTCAACCAGAGGAAAGAGAAGCCTCTTCAGAAACGACCGATAATCCAGTTAGTGAGATTGAACCAAAAACCCCTCAGCCCTCTGACTCTGTTCCAAAAGAGAAAACAGAGGAAACCCCGGCCTGGATGCAAAAATCCGATCGCTTAGAAGCCCTTAAGGAAACGGCCATGGAAAAGGCGGCCGTTGAAGAGACAACCCCCATCACCTTTGACGAAGAGTTTGTTTGGTCAGCCAAAGTTTTAGCCGCCCAGGGTAGGGCCCCAGATGACGTTTCTCAAGAAGAAATTAACTGGTTAAAACGTCTCCGTCAAGGTCTCGGAAAAAGCCGTCGCGGGTTAGTTAACCAACTCAAATCCATTGTCGGTCAAGGCCCGCTTAATGAAGATGCGGTCATGGAAATCGAAGCCCTGTTATTACAAGCCGATACCGGGATAGAAGCGACGGATTACATCATTTCTACTTTACAAAATAAACTCTTAGAAGAGGCGCTGCCCCCAGAACAAGCTTTAGAATACCTCAAAAGTATTTTAAGAGAGATTTTAGATCGTCCTCTGCAAAAAGTGGTTAACCCAGGGTTTGCCCCAGAAAAAGGCGTTTTAAATATTTGGCTATTAACGGGGGTTAATGGTGCAGGAAAAACGACAACTATCGGTAAATTAGCCCATTTAGCTCAAAAATCTGGCTACAATTGTCTCATTGCTGCTGCTGATACCTTTCGGGCTGCGGCTGTTGAACAAGTGAAGGTTTGGGGCGAAAGAACCAACACCCCTGTGATTGCCAACCCTGGCAAAAATACAGACCCGGCTGCAGTGGTGTTCGACGGTATTTCCGCAGCCCAAGCCCGTGACGCTGATTTATTATTGGTAGATACCGCCGGAAGACTACAAAATAAAAAGAATTTGATGGCAGAATTAGCAAAAATTCGGCGCATTATTGATAAAAAAGCCGATAAAGCTCAAGTAGAATCTTTGTTAGTCTTAGATGCAACCCTAGGACAAAATGGCTTACGTCAAGCGCAAGTTTTCTCCGAAGCCGCCAACTTAAGCGGTGTCGTCTTAACTAAATTAGATGGAACCGCAAAAGGGGGTGTTGCTTTAGCGGTTGCCCAACAATTAGACTTACCTATCCGTTTTATTGGTGTGGGGGAAGGAATTGAAGATTTACGACCTTTTTCTAGTTATGAATTTGTTGAAGCTTTATTGAATGAATAATTAAGGTCAGAAAGTTTAGGAAAAGTATCAACTTTTTCTAAACTCATTCAAAACCACAAAACTTGAACAGGGTGTAGGGGGTCAATTAATTTAACTAAATACTTACCTTAATCTAGTCTTACATTAGTCTTTTGTTTAAGATTTAATACCATCATCACTATTAATATGGCTGCGGAAACCCCAGAAGCTAATGCAATGGTAAAAGTATCTAAATGACGCAGGGTAATCGCAATTAAAGCCCAAACAAAGACACCACAATAAACAGAATCTTTTCTCTGTATTATTATTAATGTACCTAAGATAGCCGCCACAATAATCATAATCACTGTCCAAATAATATTAGAAAGACCAAAACCATTCCATTTAATCCAATACAAAGCTAAGGCAAAATTAACAATTGTAGCCACTGTAATCCATCCTAAATAAACACTAATGGGAAAATTAATCAACCATTTTTGCTTTTTAGAAACCGAGTTTATAGAAATTCCTAATTTTAGATACAGTAAAATTAAAGAAACTAAAATTCCTAACATCGCTAGAGTAGATAAAACAAAAAAGCGAGATAAAAATAAAAATACCCAAACAATTTGAGCCAGACTACTAATGACTAAATAGTAACCTATTTTTTGTACATAATGGTTATGCCGATTATTAGGTAAAGCTTGATAAATAGCCAAACTAATTAATCCTAAATAAATGAGTCCCCAAATAGCAAAAGCATAACTCGCAGGGGTAATCAAAACATCCTTAAATAAGGTATTAGATATTCCTCCAATGGTTAAACCATTAATGGGAGCAACATTAGCCCAAACATTGGTAAAAAAAGCAGCTAATATAGCTAATAAATTAGCCCATTGTCTTACAATATTTTTATCTGATTTCATCGTTAACTATCCTATAAATGTAAATATTAAAAAATAGAAGCTAAGAATTAAACATAATTCTCAACTTCTTTAAACGTTAACATTAATTTTTAAAATAGACGATTGTTCTATGAAGGTTTAGGATAACTTCTTGCATAATAATCGGAAGCCACCACTTCAAGAACTTCTCCGGGACTTAAAAGAGGATAAATACAATTCATCCGATTTTCCCACACAATATGGGCGATTTCATAATCAGGACAGTTGATTCGGTAAGTATTGTCTGATACTACAGATAAACGACATCCTCTCGGAAGCAGTATAGATAACAATAATTGAAGACTTTGCGGACCTAATACATTAGAAGCCATGTTAGAAATTTTTTATATTTTTTTAAGACTTGCATTCCATTGTACAAGGTAATGGAACCAGTCTTCGAGGAATCAATTAAGGTTAGTCGACCGAAAACTTACTGGTAAAAACTGCAAGGGAGTAGGGAACGCCAAAGCAGGGGAGATTATTATCAAGCAAATTATGGCAAAAATAATTATATGATAGATTAATAACTCTTGAAATTAAATATGAGGATTGATGCTTTAATTTTCTTTTTTTCTTTTCTCTCTGCTCCCCCGCAACCTCAACCAGGATGTTTGTGATGTAATCTACTGAACATGACATCAAGGTTAGGTATGGTTATAGACAAAAATTTTGACCAATTAACTTGACATTAACCCAAACTAGATAATTGATGCTTCAACTTAGAAAGAAATTGAACAATCATCAGCTTATTGTCATGATTCACAAAATCACTCTTATTTTCGTCAGTACATTATCAATAGTGAAGGGAAAGGACAATATGATTCCTAGGATTAACCTTGCTGATTATAGGGAGTAGATTAACGGTGGTTTTAAGCCGAAAGAGAGTGTTAAACAGAATATTGCCAGAGCCTTATTTTACTTTTACACTATATATGATGACCAAGCAGAAGAAGGCTTCTTTGAGAGACAACAAAATACCCTTTGTCATGGGAATACTAATGATGATGCAGTTGACCAGGCTGAACTAAAACGCAGTCATAGAATTGCTTTAAAATAAGGAAAGGAGAATCCGTTTGTGATTGCTCCAACCTTAGCACAGCGTATTTACTGTAGTCCTTAACTTCTGGCTTTTACAGAGAAGATTAAATTATGAATGCACTTTCGATCCCAACTTGGATGGTTCATGTTTCTAGTGTAATTGAGTGGACAGTTGCAATTTTATTGGTTTGGACCTATGCAGAAGTCACTCAGAAATTATATTGGCGTTGGCTATCTTGGGGGATGTTACCGGCATTAATTAGTGCAATGTGTGCTTGTACTTGGCATTTTTTTGATAATGCACCTTCTCTTAATTGGTTAGTCACATTACAAGCATCCTTAACGGTTATAGGGAATTCCACTCTTTGCTTGGCAGGTTGGCGGATTTTTCGCTCTTCTTCTGCTTCGTAGTAATAAAAAACAACATTAAACTAACCCTTGAATTATGACAAAAAACGACTGGATAGACAACGACGAACAAGACAACTTAGACCCCATTAGTTCCCTATTATCGGAATGGTCTGACCCGGAAGACGAAGAAGAAGAGTTTAGAAGCGACTTTTTCCAAGGATTATCCGGAAGACGCAAAAAAGCGGCCTTTGTCTTAATGGCGGTTTGGGGTATTGTCATGAGTCTCCATTTAGTCGCTTGGGGAACATGGGTGATTCTCGCCCTCACCACTGTGTTTACGTTACAAGCGTTTCGCCTCATTTTCGCCCAACCTGACCCCATACCCGAACCCTTATCAGGAGAAGACCTAAAACAAGCCCCTTGTGTATCTTTATTAGTGGCAGCGAAAAACGAAGAGGCCGTTATCGCTAAATTAGTGACCCAATTATGTAGTTTAGACTATCCCACTGAAAAATATGATCTTTGGATTGTCGATGATCACAGTACCGATAAAACCCCTGACATTCTTGATGGCCTAAGTCAACAATATCCCCAACTCAATGTGATTCGCCGTCCAGCAGGGGCCCAGGGAGGGAAGTCTGGGGCTTTAAATGGGGTGTTTCCCAAAACTCAAGGAGACATTGTTGCCGTGTTTGATGCCGATGCTAAAGTGACACCGGACTTATTAAAACGAGTCGTCCCGTTATTTAATACAGAAGACATCGGGGCCGTCCAAGTCAGAAAACAGATTGCTAACGAACCCTTAAACTTCTGGACCAAAGGACAAGCAGCAGAAATGGCCTTAGACAGCTTTTTTCAGCAAAAACGCATCGCCCTTGGTGGCATTGGCGAATTACGGGGTAACGGTCAATTTGTGCGCCGTACGGCCTTAATTGACTGTGGAGGATGGAACGAACAAACCATTACCGATGATTTAGATTTAACCATGCGGTTACATTTAGCTAATTGGAAAATTGGCTTTTTAAATCATCCAGCAGTCGAAGAAGAAGGAGTCACCACAGCTAAAGCATTATGGCATCAACGTAACCGTTGGGCCGAGGGAGGTTATCAACGCTATCTAGATTATTGGCGGTTTATTGTCAATCAACCGATGGGGTTAGGGAAAAAATTTGATCTCATCTCCTTTATTTTGATGCAGTATCTTCTCCCAACAGCAGCCATTCCTGACCTAATGATGACGGTAACTCGCCATCGTTTACCTTTGTTAGGGCCGTTAACAGGGTTAATGTTATCCCTATCGTTTTGGGGAATGTTTACCGGTTTACGCCGTATCCAAAATGACGAAACCTTTGGGTTTATGGATATCTTTCGGTTAGGATGGCAAAGTTTACGGGGAATGGTTTATATGATGCACTGGTTAGTTATTATGCCCTGTGTCACCGCGCGGATGTCCGTTCGTCCCAAACGCTTGAAATGGGTTAAAACTGTTCACCAGGGAACTCCGGAAGAGAGTTTTCAAGCATAGTGTTGTAGGGTGGGCAAAGTTTTCTACTTTTCGGGGAGTCCGAATAAATCTCTGATTTGCCCACCCTACCGTTTAGAGCATCTTTTTCTCTAATAAAACCCCTTGACTATCGTGTAATTCAAACGCGCTTAAATCCTCAATTTTAAGACCTGGAGAGTTTTCTGAGTTTTGTAGGGTGGGCAAAGTTTCTACTTTTCGGGGAGTCCGAATAAATCTTTAATTTGCCCACCCTACCGTTTAGAGCATCTTTTTCTCCAATAAAACCCCTTGACTATCGTGTAATTCAAACGCGCTTAAATCGTCGATTTTAAGACCTGGAGAAGCGATCGCAATTTGCCATTGATTAAGATCAAGGTCTAACCACTCTCCAATTTTAACGGTCATGGGTTCCCCTCTCATGTGAGTAATCATAACAACGCCATAGGGTTCAGTGTCAGTATCTTCTTCAACTGTGGCATAACGTACCCCATAAAATAAGGTTTTTTCCGGGTCTTGAATTTGGTTGAAACGGTCTGTTTCTTTTAAATTACGCTGTAACCAAGGATTCACCTGACGAAAACGCCTTAAGGCTAAATTAAAGGCTACTTGGTCAGGGTTTAAGTTTTCTTGGTGTAACCAGACATTACTGAGTTCGTGAGCATCTTCCATAAATGCTTTAGCAAACTCCTTTAACTTAGCAACAGATAATTCAGTGAGGACTTGAGATTTATCAGGACCATTGAGTTTTTGTAATTCTGCGGCAGATTTTTTAACTTTGGCCTCGTTTTTAGCTTCTTCTGAATCTCCATCATGACCTAAATGACGTTGACAGATGTGGGCAACTTCATCTAAATCATAATTACTTTCGGCCAGGGCATCAACCAAAGCAGTGACAAACTGCCTTAATTCTCCGAGTTTAGTAAATCCCATGGCCTTGATTCTAGGAAAGACATCAGGATAATTATAAGTTTCAGGGATAATTTGCCAATCGAGAAACCCTCCTGCTTCTTCTGATACGACTTTAACTCCATAGCGATCGTCTGTATTGCGTAAAAATCCCCACGGGGCCCGCATGGTACAGTTAATAAAATCCATGGGGAGACCGGGACTAAACCCATAGGTTAATAAACCAATCGAGGGGTTATCGTAGGCATTATTTAAAACTTCGGGTAAAGTTTCTCCTAAGTTCCAATTAATGTCTAGATTGGGGTCGACTTGGGTTCCACGGCGTAATGTATCATGATTGCCACAACCGGTAATCCAATTTTCTCCTAACTGCATCACTTCGCAAACCCGTCGCCATTTTTTCTCCCAAAAGCTTTTGAGACAGGGGGTATTGTGGGCAAAAATCAATGGACCCCATTGAAAGGCTCTAGGATTATATTCAATAATATTGCGATAGGTCGACATCTCTTCCCATCCTTCTGTGGGCCAGGGACGACCATCTTCAAAAATAGCAAAAAGATGACGTTTACTCGGTCCGATTTCTTGGATAATGTTACCCATTTCTTGTAAGTATTGATCATCATATTCTACTTCCCCAGAAATTGGGTTAAAAAATTTAAAATCCTGGGCCCCATCCACTCGAATACCATCGACTCCAGTATTATTTTTTCTGCGTTGCATTTCTAATAAAATTGCTCGCACTACAGGGTTTTGATGGTTAACATCTTGACCATACATATTAGGACCTTTCATAAACCGGCCATTGAGTAAGTCTAACCCTTGGTTATCCGCATGACCATAAACCAGATCATAGATAACTTTAATGGGTCCTGTGGGAAAATTATGAAGGGTTTCGATGAATTCTACGACTTCATCGGGTCGGAGGGTTCTTAACACCGATGGATTGGTGGCAGAACTACCAAAAATGACGATATCATAACCCCAATTTTGGGTATCAGGTTTTTTGAGGGTTATTTTAATATTACCGGGTTCGTATTCAATACCTTCTGATTCGGCATCCATTTCATCTAAATCTTTATCATCGATCATAAAAAATCCATGACCGAGTTCGTGTTTACCCCTATATTCGACTGTGGGTTCAATAGGCAATAATTGGACGGCATCATAGCCTATGTAATTTTGTTCTGCTGCCGTTAATTTTTCTTGTTGAACCAGTTTTTTACCGATGCGTTGATACAGTTCGGTTAGTCCGGCTAAGGTGCCATCTGGAGAAGCGGTGTTTACATGAAGTTGTAAAATATTATGGGGAGGATGAACATAGATAATTTCGTCGGACTTTTCTTCTGCTTTGTCTCTTAAAAAATAAGCCATATCTTGACGATTGGCTTGTAAAGAATGAAGATTATAGACTTCAGCAGGAGCATAAACTCCATAGGGAAGAGAATAAGCTAAACAATCGCCAATGGCTTTCACTTCATTGGTTTCCGAATCTAGGTATCGTAACCAATAAAAAGAGCCAAAACCGTCTTTTGTTCCTGCCTTTAAACCAGCAATAACCCCCCAGAAATATTCTCCTCTTTTTTCCAATTGTACATAATCTCTACGAAAGACCACTCTTTGAGTGGGCTGAGTGGGATCAATATCTTTTTTAGGGGTAAAAACCTCTAAATAAATATTTTTAGGTTGTATAATATCTGATTCTAATTCCGGTGTCCAAAAACCAATTTCTGTTAATCCATCATCAGGACGATAATGCGCTCCTAAACGAGTTGCTACCTTCTGCGCTTTTTCAAAAACAGTCTGAGGAGAGTTTTCTATCTGTTCTACCCATTCAATTAATTTATGGGTTTCCTCTTCCACCAGTTGTATTTTAAGTTTCGTTGTCACCATCTGTATCGATAATCAAGTTTTTCTATGTCCAATAAATTATAAACGCTATCTCTGTGGGATGGAAGAGACAACCGAAAGACACAGAACAACCGAAAAAATGGATTTAGGAAATAATCAGACTCATCTATAGGAAAATTTCATGAATGAATGCTGAATAATTAATAATTATTGAAGTCAAAAATTTTTTTTGCTAATCAATTTATCAACTCAGGGATAATCGTGATAAAACTAATAAGGTGAAACGAATCAACCCATCAGGAGTTATGTATGAGCGTAATTTTGCTATGAATACCAAAGTCAAAATTAACAGGCAGAACAGTTTAGGTAAATGAACAATGCGATGAAATATGCTCTAGTGCATGAGTGGTTGACTCCCAAAGCCACAGGAGGATCAGAATTAGTTGTTAAAGAGATTCTAAAACATATTGAGGCCGACGTATATGCTTTGATTGATTTCGAGTCCACTAACCCCGACAGTTATCTTTATGGTCGAACCATTGGTCATACCTTCTTACAAAATTTTCCTGCTGCTCGAAATGGGGTGCAAAAATATTTGCCTTTTCTCCCCTTAGCCATCGAACAGTTGGATTTACGAGAGTATGATGTTATTCTCTCCTCTTCCCATGCGGTAGCTAAAGGGGTGTTAAGCAGTCCCGGACAACTCCATATTTGCTATTGTCATACCCCCATGCGCTATGCTTGGGATCTCACCTTTGACTATCTCAATCATTCCTCAGTTGGTAAAGGAATGGCAGGAGTTTTAACCCGTTACTTGTTGCATCGTCTCAGACAATGGGACGTGATTTCAGCTAATCGTGTCGATTATTTTATCGCCAACTCCCATCATACCGCTCGTCGCATTTGGCGTTGTTATCGACGAGAAGCTAAAGTTATCTATCCCCCTGTAAATATCGAGCGATTTTCCTTCAGCGCCGAGAAACAAGACTTTTATCTCACTGTGTCGAGATTAGTCAGTTATAAAAAAATTGCCTTGATCGTGCGAGCTTTTAATCAATTAGGTTATCCTTTAATTATTATTGGTGATGGGCCTGATCTGCCGAAAATTCGTCAAATGGCGCAATCAAATATCAAAGTCCTAGGGGCGCAAAAAAATCAAGTGGTCGAGCAATATATGACTCAAGCCAAAGCATTTGTTTATGCTGCCTGTGAAGACTTTGGTATTGCCCTGGTAGAAGCCCAAGCCTGTGGAACTCCAGTCATTGCTTATGGAGGTGGTGGTGCCTTAGAAACCGTAATAGATATTCGTCAAAATATAGATAAAGGGACGGGAATTTTCTTTTTTCCGCAAACCCCTGAAGCTCTCGTAGAAACTGTTGAAACTTTCTGTCAGTTTCAGCATCAGATTAACTCAGAGAGTTGCCGTCACCAAGCGGCAAAATTTACTCCCAAAGTCTTTGAAACGTCTTATCTGACGTTCTTAGAACAGTGTTATCAGGACTTTACTCAAAAAGTTCGATAACTGTCTCGATTAATGTGATCTCAAATTGCTATGATTTGTTTCATTAGGCTTGAAGATCACAATTTGTGTGGTGTGATGTGATGTGAAGGAGTAAGATGACTGCTAATAGCCAATTTATCGCTGTCAAAGCGATACAAGCTTTGACAAGAAGAGGTTTACCTGCCTCGGTTTCCCAGAGAATTTATCGAAAACCTCGTTCTCGATGGATAATCAACGATCAAGTTGTTAAAAGAACTTTTGATATCGTCTTTTCCCTATCGGTGCTGATTATTTTTTCCCCTCTGTATCTATTGTTGGGATTCTTAATCGCGGTGAGTTCCCCTGGTCCAATTTTTTATTGCCAAGAAAGAGCAGGGAAAAACTTCAAAAAGTTTAAATGTATCAAATTCCGAACGATGGTGCAGAATGCCGATCAGGTTCTAGAAACTATGATGGCCAACTGCCCGGAAATGCGTGCCGAGTTTGAAGATAACTTCAAACTCAGAGAAGATCCACGCATTACTTGGATTGGTAAATTTCTTCGCTTGACCAGTTTAGACGAATTTCCTCAATTTTGGAACGTCCTCAAAGGGGATATGAGTGTAGTGGGTCCTAGACCCCTAGTTCCTGAAGAATTGTGTAAATATGGTAGTAAGATTGAAAAAGTTTTGACCATTCGCCCTGGCATTACAGGCTTATGGCAAGTGTCAGGACGAAATGACATCCCCTATCCTCAACGGGTGCAAATTGATGTTTACTACGTCAACTATCGTAATTGGTTGATGGACATCTGGATCATTTTCAAAACCATCGGAGTGATCCTGTTCCCCAAAAATAATGGTGCTTATTAAGCATTACACTAAAATAAGTTTATAGCCTCACTAAATAAGCTTTCTCTACTACAGGGGAAGCTTTATTTCTTTGACGAGGGAGTGTGGGCAGAGCTTGTCATTGTGAAGTAAAGTATGTTATTAAGACTCAAGCTGATCACAAAACTTAATTTAAGTTTCTCTCATATTTAGGATAACTAAGCGATGACTCAAATAAAACGCGCTCTGATCACTGGAATTACTGGACAAGACGGTTCTTATCTCAGTGAGTTGTTATTACAAAAAGGTTATGAAGTTCATGGGATTATCCGTCGAACCTCAACATTTAACACCGATCGCATTGATCATATCTATGTTGATCCTCACCAAACCGAGGCTAAGTTATTTCTACACTACGGAGATTTAACCGACGGAACCACCCTAAGACGGATTTTAGAAGAA
Organism: Cyanothece sp. BG0011; assembly: GCF_003013815.1. GTDB lineage: Bacteria > Cyanobacteriota > Cyanobacteriia > Cyanobacteriales > Microcystaceae > Crocosphaera. Next base: position 18,790 of record NZ_PRLH01000102.1, read on the forward strand.
GTCCAACCCTTTGAAATCTATAACCTAGGGGCGCAATCTCATGTTCGGGTCAGTTTTGATTCTCCAGAATATACAGTGGATTCTGTGGGAATGGGAACTTTACGCTTATTAGAAGCCATCCGTGACTATCAACAACGCACAGGGATTGAAGTCCGTTTCTATCAAGCCGGATCATCGGAAATGTTTGGTAAGGTTCAAGATATCCCCCAAAAAGAAACCACTCCCTTTTATCCCCGAAGTCCCTACGCTTGTGCTAAGGTGTATGCCCATTGGCAAACCCTAAATTATCGCGAATCCTACGATTTATTTGCCTGTAACGGGATTTTATTTAACCACGAATCCCCCCGTCGTGGCGAAACCTTTGTTACTCGGAAAATTACGAGAGCGATCGCCCGTATCGTCGCAGGAACCCAGAAAAAATTATATTTAGGTAACTTAGACTCAAAACGGGACTGGGGCTATGCTAAAGACTACGTTAGAGCAATGTGGTTAATGCTACAGCAAGAGCAAGCTGATGATTATGTTGTAGCAACTGGAGAAACCCATTCGGTTAAAGACTTCCTGAAAATTGCCTTTAAGTACGTCAATTTGAACTGGGAAGATTATGTAGACTTTGATAAGCGTTATTTACGACCGGCAGAAGTGGATTTATTAATCGGTGATCCCACCAAAGCCAAAACAAAATTAAAATGGGAACCGTCTGTGACTTTCGAGCAGTTAGTCCATTTGATGGTAGAAGCAGACTTAGCTGCTTTAGGCCTCTCTTCCCCTAACGAAACATCTAATGACAAAGTGTTACTCTTCAAGGATAATGCTTATGTACGTCAACCTATGAGCGTTATGGTGGACTAATTGCGGCCGTCAGTTGTTTAATAATTAGGGGTTCAGTTTAAACTTGACAACTAATTATAAGCAACTGTTCACCGACTTCAGGGATCAAGGGAGTATCAACACAATGCTAGATTTAATTGATAAAAAAATTTTGGTAACCGGTGGGGCGGGTTTTCTCGGTAAACAAGTGGTTAATGAGTTGGTGTCTGCCGGCGCACAACCCGAAAAAATTACCATTCCTCGATCTCGTGATTGTGATTTACGACAACTTGATCAGTGTCAACGGGCAGTCGAACAACAAGATATTGTGATCCATTTGGCTGCCCATGTGGGAGGAATTGGCTTAAACCAAGAAAAACCAGCCGAATTGTTTTACGATAACTTAATGATGGGCGCACAACTCATTCATGCTGCCTATGAAGCAGGAGTTGAAAAATTTACTTGTGTGGGAACCATCTGCGCTTATCCTAAGTTTACCCCTGTTCCCTTTAAAGAAGATGATCTCTGGAATGGCTACCCTGAAGAAACCAATGCTCCTTATGGTATTGCTAAAAAGGCGTTATTAGTTCAATTACAATCCTATCGTCAACAATATGGGTTTAATGGCGTTTATTTACTGCCGGTTAATTTATATGGACCCGAAGATAATTTTAATCCCCAAAGTTCCCATGTTATTCCTGCTTTAATTCATAAGGTTTATGAAGCACAAAAAGAGGGGAAAAAAGAGCTTTTTGTCTGGGGGGATGGTTCCCCGACTAGGGAGTTTTTATATTCTACCGATGCAGCAAGAGGTATCGTTATGGGAACCCAATTATACAATGAGCCTGACCCGGTTAATTTAGGAACCAATGCCGAAGTTTCTATTAAACATTTGGCTGAATTAATTTGTGAATTAATGGAATTTGAAGGAAAAATTGTTTGGCAAACCGATAAACCTAATGGCCAACCCCGTCGCTGTTTAGATACACAAAGGGCGAAAGAAAAGTTTGGTTTTGTGGCTGAGATGGACTTTAAACAAGGCTTGAAAAATACCATTGATTGGTATCGAAATCATGCATAATAATCTGCATTTAGACACAGAAAAAGCCCATCGCTTCTCGGATTTCTTTGAGATCGCCTTTGTTGATTAATCAGAGGCGATCGCTTAAGTTTATTTAACCTAGGAAACAGTCACAGATTAGTTAGTTCCTTTGCTGACATCTTGCACCAGCACATAGAAACTCAACTACAAAAGACAGAAAATAACTTCTTAAGCAGTTAGCATCAAAATGAACCCTGTTCCCTGTTCCCTCCCTAAACTAGCTAGTTTTATCGAAGGTGCAAGATGTAAGTTTGAGAATTTGTGAGAAATTAAGGTGTATTGTAAAATTAAGTTAAGAAATTTAATTCTATTTTATTTTCTGTGTTATGGAACAAACATCGTTAAACTTGGTAGCGATCGCAGTTTTTGCCATGACTTTATCGGCATTACTCAGTCCTGTTTTAAATATATCCCCATTTATTCCTGCGGCCACTACTTTTGCAATCTTAGGCTTGGCCACGGTGGATAGTTTCAGTTGGGGAGGGAAAGGGTTAACCTTATTTTTGGACTTATTTACCTCTTCTGAACAACGTCAACGTATTATTCATCATGAAGCCGGGCATTTTTTAGCAGCTTATTGTTTAGGTATTCCTGTCACTGGTTATGCTTTATCTGCGTGGGAAACTTTCAAACAAGGAGAAAAAGCCGGGATAGGAGGGGTACAATTTGATTTTAGTCTCTTATCGGATGAAGAAAAAGTTAGCAAAAATCCCCTAATTCTTGAGAGAACTTTTACCGTCTTAATGGCTGGTATTGCTGCGGAAAACATTATGTATGAAACAGCCGAAGGGGGAGAAGAAGATAAACAAAATTTACGGGAAATCATGAAAATTTTAGACATTCCTTACCATCTCTATCCTCAAAAAGAAAGTTGGGCATTATTACAAGCGAAAAATTTATTGATTCGTCATCAAACTACTTACCAAGAATTGGTTAAAATGATGGAAAAACGAGCCTCAGTAGAAGACTGTCACAGATTAATTCAATCTAGTCTAATCAAGAATTGATAAACGGGCAAAAATTGTTATTAATTTTCAATCTTCTTATTTATAATTCGATGGTAATTTTTTAGAGAACTTTAAGATAAACTCGGTCACATCGAGGGGTTTCCACTCCGCTACTCCGTTGATAATTAGACTTTTCATAAAGTTTAATAGCTTCGGTTAAACAACTAGCGGTTTCTATCCAAATTTGTTGATATCCTTGAGTGACTATTTCTAATTCTAAACTTTGCAATAAATAGGTTCCTAACCCCTTTTTTCTGACCGAAGGTAATAAATACATTTTACGAATTTCTACAGCGCGATCGCCTCGACTAATGGGATAATAACCGGCGGTTCCAACAATTTTATGATTCAGTTCCACAACCCAAAATTGACCCCCTACTTTTTGATAAAATTGTTTAACTTCTACCACATCAACATCGGCCCCGTTAGGTTCAAAAGACAGTCCATACTCATCTAAAACCAAAGCAATTAATTGGATAACTTCCTCTCGATCCCTTTCTTGCCAATCTCTAATTAAAAAATCTCGATAACTTTTCATTATTATGGTTTTCCGTTGTCATTAAGTAAGTTATTCGGGTAAGCACGAGAAGAAGAATATTAATTCATCCTCACTAACGAGTTTGATCGAAGGTGCAAGATATCAGCTTTTCTCTGTTGCTTCACTTGTGCAATAAGTCTATATGATACGAAATATGAGGAATCCCTACACAAGTTTTGGTTAAATCGGTTACAGTATAAACAGATACAACAATTATTTTTTTGTTATTTTCTTCATTAAGTTATCTGAAATTACTCCTTAACAAAACTTTATCTCAAAAAGGATGAAAAATTCCCCCTGCATCAGATAAGTTAGTGAATAACCAAAGAAAAAATTGCATTCCTAGTGTGAAGGAGACAGTCAAATGTTGAAAATATTCTATAGTTTAATCGCAAAAGCTACTCTTTCCATTTTCAAAATCGTCTTTTTGTAATTAGATAGACAAAACATCTAAATAATTCTGGTAGCCTGATAAACAGCCAGTCTTCCCAAATCCCGATTGGTGGGGGGCAGAGGCGATAGTCACGCTAATTAAATAGCAAGGTTAAGTTTTGTCCTTTATTGATCTTTTTTTCCGTTATTTGGCTATTGATTGGTATTCCTTAAGACGGTTGACAAATTATTAAGAGAATCTTAAAGATTTTCCCGTTCAACTAACACCAAATCATCCATAATTCCTGATATAGCTGACCTCGTCTCCTCTCCCATTGTTCCCAAACTTGTTAAACCTGTTTTACTCCTCGGAAGTATCAGCTTATGAACACGACGACACAAATGATGCAAACGGAATCAAACCATGAATTCAACCCCTCTCAAATCGAAACCGCAGAACTTGAACAAACCGAAAATGAATTACAGTCTGTCGAAGTAGAAATTTCCTCATTATCCGACGAATTAGGTAATCAATATCCAGAGGGATATCGTAAAACGGTGTCTGATGATACAGTTGGGGCATTTTTCAAAGAAATGTCGCGCTATCCTCTCTTAAATGCTCAAGAAGAAGTAGAATTAGCCCACCATGTCCAGTTTTTAGTTGAAGCCGAACAAAGCAGACAACAACTCCAAGAACAGTTACAACGTCCCCCAACTAAAGCAGAATGGGGCGAGGCCATGGGTTTCGAGACTCAAAAGCAATTTGAACATCGCCTGCATCGGGGACGGACGGCTAAACGAAAAATGATTCGTTCTAATTTACGTTTAGTGGTATCCATTGCCAAACGTTATCTTAATCGGGGTGTTCCTTTCCTAGATTTAATACAAGAAGGTGCGATCGGTTTAAATCGTGCGGCCGAAAAATTTGACCCGAATAAAGGCTATAAATTTTCTACTTATGCTTATTGGTGGATTCGTCAGGCAATTACTCGAACCATTGCCAATGATGCGAGAACCATTCGTTTACCCATTCATGTCGTAGAAAAATTAAACAAACTTAAAAAAGCCCAACGGGTTCTAAAACAAAAGTTACAACGCAACCCTAATGAAAAAGAACTGGCCGATGAGTTAGAAGTCAGTCCTTCTCAATTACGTCAGTTATTGCAACTCCGTCGACAATCTTTATCTTTAAATCATCGGGTTGGTAAAGGGGAAGATACCGAGTTAGTTGATTTACTCGAAGATCAAGAGTTACAACTTCCTGAAGAACTGATGAATGAAGGAATGTTGCGTTATGAAGTTTCGGCGGTGTTAAGTGATGTCTTAACCCAAAGAGAAAAAGATGTGATCTCTTTACGTTACGGTTTATGTACGGCTCAACCTCACACCTTAGAGGAAGTGGGAGGCATTTTTAACCTGTCTCGTGAAAGAGTGCGTCAGATTCAAAGTAAAGCGATGCGTAAGTTACGTCGACCTCAAGTGGCCCGTCGTCTGAAAGGATGGCTTCATTGAAAAGCTTGACATAGGTATGAGGTGGGACTCAAATACTCACCCATCATACCTATTTTCATTTCAATCCGAACTAATCTTATTCTTTTTCTTACCTAATTTTTGATGAATAATATAATATGGCTAGTGATTAATTATGTCTCACCAGCCATATAATTGCATCTAATTTATTTTACTTTAAGGAATTCTTATATTTAGAGATTGGTTAACCAAGTAACCAAACCTTGTCCAGTTAAGGTTTCAAATGCTAATAGGGAAATAAAACCAATCATAGCAAGACGGCCATTGAGTTTTTCTGCATATTTATTAAATCCAAATTGTTTCTTTTGGTCAACATACATTTTAGGCTCGATAGCATAGTTATTTAAACGGCCTTGTTCTTCGGTTACATAACTGCGAGAAGTCATAAATTTATTTTTGATTGAATGGCTACGTTAATAAATGTAACAGAATGTAACGAAGTATTGCAAGGTCTTGACTTAAAAAAATAGTAGTGCGTACCGAACCAAAGACAATCAAGGCATAGTCAAGAGCAAGAATATTTCTAGGTTTCGCAGTTTTCTAAATCAATGTGATAATGTAGGGCTAACCGTACAAACTTCTTTATTTTGTGCATTAACAGAGGTTTGTGAAAGTCATTATGGGTTAAAGCAATGGTAAAAACAGGCAAAAAAATGCTTATTCTTGCTGTATTAACTTGTTTAATATCACTAGGGTTGTCAATATTCAGGATACAGCCACTTCATGGTCATGGTACGGATTTAGCCGTTGCTCACATTAACGTTGAGCCTTTAATGACTCGCATTACCTTAGCTATACCCAGTAACTTACTAGATTTCGCTGATACAAATCATGATTATCAGTTATCTACCGCAGAAATTACTGATAATCAACAACAACTACAGAATTTTTTCACCAGTCATCTTCATTTAAACGATAGTCACGGACATTCAGCCACAGTAAAAGTAGAAGCCACGAATCAACAATTACTGCCAAGAAATTTCTCTGGTCAAAATACCCATAGCACCATTGGCTTAACCTACACTTGGTTACATCCGGTGGATAAAATAAAAATAGATTATGAATTATTAGATAATTCCCCTAATGCTCGCTGTCTAACTACTATTTTTCGCAACGGTCAAAAGGTCAATTATCTGTTTACCCCCTATCAACCTACCCTAGAAATAGACCTACTTAACACACCAGCTTACTTAGGAACGGGTTCTCTGGTGGCATTATTTGGGGCTTTTGTTTGGGGTGCTGCTCATGCTTTATCCCCTGGACACGGAAAAACCCTCGTAGGAGCTTATTTAGTCGGAACGAAGGCTAAAGCCAAACACGCTCTATTTTTAGCTTTAACCACAACTGTTACTCATACCATAGGGGTATTAATGTTAGGGTTTCTTATTTTGGTGGCTTCTCAGTATTTTCTACCGACGGTGTTTCTTCCTTGGTTAAGTTTGCTCTCAGGATTAATGGTGGTTGCGTTGGGTTTTCATTTGTTGAAAAAGCGTCTGTTACTTGCTCAGAAAACCAGTTTTCACAGCCATGACCATTCTCATCATACTCATGACCATTCCCATCATAGTCATGACCATTCCCATCATACTCATGACCATTCCCATCATACTCATGATCATTCCCATCATACTCATACTCATCTCCCAGTAGATGGGGACACAGATTCGATTAGTTGGGGGAGTTTGTTAACTTTAGGTATTGCAGGGGGCTTAGTTCCCTGTCCCTCAGCCCTTGTGTTATTATTTAGTACGATTGCACTAGGTCAAATTGGTTGGGGAATTTTGTTAGTTTTAGTTTTCTGTTTAGGGTTAGCAGGAACCTTAACGGCTTTAGGCTTGCTACTAATCAATACTAAATCTTTGTTTGAACGTCTTCCTAATCAGATTAAAATGACAAAAGTTTTATCTATTATGAGTGCTGTGATTGTTTTTATTGTTGGTTGGGTGTTAACCTATCAAGCAGGAATGGACATCTTATTGCCCACTGTGAGGCTCTAGTTTAATACTATTTTTCTAGAACCATCAACGAAGCAATGTAGAATAAATAATTAATTTACTTATCTCAACAATAAAACAATTTTATAGAGTCTGTCATAGACTTAATTCTATGAATCTGTTTTAATAGATATCAGTAAATTGACGTAAAACTTATCATCGATAAATACAAATGATAGAAGCTTTAAGTCAAACGATTTGGCTAGTTCCTTTGTACGCACTAATGGGAGCTATACTTGCAATCCCCTGGTCCCCTGGAATTATTCGGGAAACCGGACCGAGGCCGTCGGGTTATGTCAATATCGTAATGACTCTAATCGCCTTGATACATAGTTTAGTGACTTTAATAGAAACTTGGGGGAAACCTGCAAGTTATTTATCTTTTTCTTGGCTTCATGCTGCTGATTTAAACATCACTTTTGATATCGAAGTTTCAACCATTACCATTGCAGCCTTAGTCTTAATTACAGCCCTTAATTTATTAGCACAAATTTACGCCATCGGTTACATGGAAATGGACTGGGGGTGGGCAAGATTTTACTCGTTGCTGGCTCTTTTTGAAGCAGGGATGACGACCCTTGTTTTGTGTAACTCCCTATTTTTTAGTTACGTTGTTCTAGAAATTCTGACGTTAGGAACCTATTTATTGATTGGATTATGGTTCAATCAATCATTAGTAGTAACTGGGGCTAGAGATGCCTTTTTAACCAAACGGGTAGGGGACTTAATTCTACTGATGGGAGTCGTCGCTTTATTACCCTTAGCTGGAACTTGGAATTATAACGAGTTAGCGATGTGGGCGCAAACCGCTACCCTAAGCTCTACGACGGCGACATTACTCTGTTTAGCCTTAATAGCCGGACCTTTAGCCAAATGCGCTCAATTTCCCTTGCATTTATGGTTAGATGAGGCTATGGAAGGACCTATGCCGGCGACTATTTTACGGAATACCGTTGTTGTCTCTACCGGTGCTTGGGTATTGATTAAATTACAACCAGTGTTAGCCTTGTCGGCTGTGGCTTCTAACTTTATGATTTGCATAGGGGCAGTAACGGCTATTGGTGCCAGTTTCATCGCGATGGCTCAAATTGATATTAAGCGATCGCTGTCTTATTCGGTGAGTGCATACATGGGTTTAGTCTTCATTGCCGTAGGAACCCAACAGGATGCAGTGGCCTTAAAATTATTGTTTACCTATGCGATCGCCATGGCCTTATTGGTGATGAGTGTGGGAGGTGTGGTATTAAACACCATTACCCAAGATTTAACCCAATACGGTGGTTTATGGTCCCGTCGTCCCCTGTCTGGTATTTGTTTTCTCGTTGGGACTGCCTCGATGATAGCGTTTCCGCCCTTGGGCTGTTTTTGGACATTGACAGAGATGGCCGATAACCTCTGGTTGAGTTATCCTCAGTTAGTGGTGGTGATGCTGATAGTCAATGGGTTAACGGCGTTTAGTCTGACTCGTGAGTTTAGCCTGATTTTTGGCGGAAAAATAAAACAAATGACCGTGCGATCGCCAGAAGGGTTATGGGCGTTAGTCTTACCCATGATGGTTACCATGGGGTTTGCTCTGCACGTTCCCATTTTATTGTATCAATGGCAGTTATTACCGATTTGGCAAGCGTTAAATGTTACCGTCGCCGGATCATTAACCCTTACCAGTTTAATCGGTGCCGGAACGGCAGCTTATCTTTATCTTAATGATGATATTCCTAAACCCATTCAATTACCATCAAAAGCCTTACAAGACTTTTTTGCTTACGATCTTTACACCGAGAAATTTTATCGCAGCACCATTGTTTTTGTTGTGGGTTTAGTCTCTCAAGTAATCTATTGGTTTGATCGCTATTTAGTGGATGGAGTGATTAATTTAGTTGGTTTAGCTACCATTTTCGGTGGAGAAACCTTAAAATATAATGCCTCTGGTCAAACTCAATTTTACTTTCTGTCAATTTTTCTAGGAGTCATTCTCTTTGTTGGCATGATTTTTTCCAATTTCATTATTTAATTATCGGAAATTTAGATCATCATTGAATTAGGAGAAACAATGCTGAGTTTTCTACTTTGGTTTCCCATTTTAGGATCAATTATTATTGGGTTATTCCCAGGAAAATTAGAATCATCTCGCTTAAGACAAATTACTACAATTTTAGCTTTCATTATCTTTGGTGCGACAGTTTGGTTGTTAACACAATTTGATTTGAGTGATCCAGGGTGGCAATTTTCTGAATATTTACCCTGGTCTGATTTTATCGGCTTAAGCTACAGTTTAGGGGTTGATGGATTATCATTACCCCTGATTGCTTTAAATAGTCTCTTGACAATTATTGCAATTTATAGTATTGGCGAAAATGTCGAACGTCCTCGCTTATACTATGCTTTGACTCTGTTAATTAATGCAGGGATTACGGGGGCGTTAGCTTCACAAAACCTCTTATTGTTTGTCATTTTTTACGAACTGGAATTAATTCCTTTCTATTTAATGATTGCCATTTGGGGAGGGGAAAAAAGAGGCTATGCTTCTACTAAATTTTTACTCTATACTGCGGTTTCGGGACTGTTAGTTTTAGCAGCATTTTTAGGCATTGGTTTTCTTAATGGTGCCAGCAGTTTTGACTACGATGTTATCACCACAGAAGGGTTAGCATTAAATACCAAACTGATACTATTAACCGTTTTATTAATTGGGTTTGGTATCAAAATTCCTTTAGTTCCTTTGCACACATGGTTACCGGATGCTTATACGGAAGCATCTTCAGCCGTTACCATTTTATTAGGAGGAATTTTAGCCAAATTAGGAACTTATGGGTTAATTCGCTTTGGTTTACAACTATTTCCTGATGCTTGGTCTATTATTGCCCCAGGATTGGCGATTATCGGAACCGTGAGTGTGTTGTATGGGGCCTTAAGTGCGATCGCTCAAAAAGATATTAAACGCATGGTTGCCTACAGTTCCATTGGTCACATGGGTTATATTTTAGTCGCCGCTGCAGCAGGAACTCAATTAAGCACCCTTGGCGCAGTTGCTCAAATGATCAGCCATGGCTTAATTTTAGCTCTGTTGTTCCATTTAGTGGGGATTGTCGAGCGTAAAGTCGGAACCCGTGACTTAGATGTACTTAACGGGTTAATGAACCCCATACGCGGTTTACCCCTCACCAGTGCCTTATTAATCACTGCAGGAATGGCCAGTGCTGGAATTCCTGGTTTAGTGGGCTTTGCTGCTGAATTTATCGTATTTCAGGGCAGTTTTGCTACATTTCCTATTCCTACTTTGCTCTGTATTGTTGCCTCTGGGTTAACTGCTGTTTACTTTGTTATTTTGTTGAATCGCACTTGTTTCGGGAAATTAGACAACGAAAAGGCTTATTATGCCCCAGTTTTACCCACTGAAACTATTCCTGCTCTCGTTCTCACCCTAATTATCCTAGTTCTCGGTGTACAACCCAACTGGTTATTGAAATGGATTGAACCGACTACCGATTTGTTTGTGCTTAAGGTTCACCCAATAGAACAAGTTGCCAAGTTGCAGTGAACAAACCTTAGGGTGGGCAAGTCAAGGAGATATGTAAAATAATAATAAACCTAAAATCCTTGCCCACCTTACCACTGCAATGAATAGAACCAAATACAGACCGTAAGGTGGGCAAATAAAAACGTTATTTAACATAATAATAAAGATAAAATCTTGCCCACCCTACAACTGATAACCGAGTAAAAAAACAGAAATTTACCATGACACAAGCAACTCTTAATCCTACGACAAAAATTCCCCCATCAACCCATCAATTTGCTGATGTAATTCATCGCTTAGAAGCCGGGGGGTCAATGTTACCAGATACCCCAGAAAACCTAATGCAAATTATCGGCATTTATAAAGCCTATGCTGTGCCGATGGACTTCTATTGGCGAGACTTATTATATATTGCTGAAAGAGTCTTTTTAGAACCCCTTCCCTTCTTTAAATATTTCTTACCCGAAGACTATTTAGAACTGCATAATCACTATGCTGGTGACGATGCTGATTTAAGAATTTGGCGAGGAATAGCAAGCGCACACCCTGAACTTTTAGAGTTTATGGAGAAGGGAAAAACCGGAAAAATGCCCAAGCTATTTCATCATCTTAACCACGATCGCATTAACATGGAATTTGCAGAAGCTTGTATGCGAGCAATGTTATGGCATGGTAGAGATATGGGATTAGGTAAGTTTGATGCTTACTTAGATACGGATGAATATAAAGCCAATGCAGATAAAGCAATTAAAGCTTATTTTAAGAATAATCCTGCTATGTTGGGGTTATATAAAATTTTCCCGGAAATGTTCTTAGAACAAGTAAGGCAGTTATCTTATTATTCCAATCTTGGTTTGTTTTGGGAAGTAATGGCCCCTGTATTTTTCGAGATGTCTGATATTTATGATGAAGGCGGTTTTAAAGGGGTTCCTGATGCCATGAATTTCTTAATTAATGGTATTTTTGCCATTGCTGGCCGTCCCATTTATCATCATGTTTATATTGGGGATGAATGTTATGAAATCATCCCTAAATCTAAGGGGTTTATGTGGCTGTATGAAGCCGCTTTACCCTACGTTGAAGCCGTCTTTTATCGCACTGCACCTTTTAGGGGAACTAAGTCTTATAACGCGCAAGCAAAGCAAGTTCCAGAAGATCAAAAAGACTTCCATTATGGCATTTTGTACGCTGATGTTTTCCCCGTAGGAACTGCCGGTATTCCTCCTACATTATTAATGGATGATATGTATCACTTTTTGCCTGATTATCTCAAAGAATACTATCAAAAACATTGTCGGGGTGAAAAGGATATGTTAATTCAATTAGGGATTACTTTTCAGCGTTCGATGTACAATGTTACCTCTGCGGTGATTCAAGCATTAAGAACTGCTTTACTTTATCCTTTAGACGATGAAAACCCAAAACATTTACTTAAAAATCGGCAATTTTTTGAGTCCCAAATGGATAGATTTTTGCGTCCAGAAGCCCGTTTAAGAGATATTCAAAGCCCAGACTATCGTTAGAAAAAACATGAATGATTACAAAGAGTTGATAGAAATTAGATTAATTTCAATTGTAGCCATGAGTTTATCATTTTTACTTTATTTGATAACATGGTTCTAAATTGTAGGGTGGGCAATGCCCACCTTACGAAATTGCTGGAACATTTAATTTTTATAGGATTGTGATTTATTTAGATTAGGTGGGAATAATAGATTTAGCAATCTATGTAAGTCACTAATTCAGGAGTAATCTAAATGAGTTCAGATAATCGTTACTTTATTGGTTTTATAATTATTGTAGCGGGTTTTATTGTTTTTATTTTTCCAGAAATATATGATGCCATCTATGAAATTATGAAAGTTATCATTCCTGAAAAAGCTGATCAATTTACCACTTTCTTTTGTATGATAATCACAGGAGGATTTTTTTATTTTTTACAAAACTGGTTTTTGAGAAGATATCGCTAGTTAGATTGAATACAAGTCAATTTTTGGTCAATAATTAGAGTTTATGCGGATACGTCTGTTTTTGGGGGTGTTTTTGATGATGAATTTAAAGAAGAAACTCTTGCTTTTTTTAATTTAGTTAAAGAAGGCAAATTTCAACTGGTGATATCTTCTGTTGTTTCTAGAGAAATTCAACCAGCACCTGAAAAAATTAAAGATTTTTTTAAAGAAATGATAACCTATGCAGAATTAGTTGAAATCACTTCACCTGCATTACAATTAAGACAGGCTTATATTGATGCTGGTGTCGTAACCAAAAAATCAATGTTAGATGCTCTTCATGTTGCTTTAGCAAGCGTTTCTGGATGTTCGATGATTGTTAGTTGGAATTTTAAGCATATTGTGCATTTTCAAAAGATTCCTCTATATCGTGCCATCAATGTTGTTAAAGGATATGCACAAATTGATATCTATTCCCCTTTAGAGGTAATTAATTATGAAGATTAAAAATTTTGATTGTGTTCAAATAAAACAGTTAGGAAGTCAGAAGATTTATGAAAAAATCAAAAATATGAGCATTGAAGAAGAATTAATATACTGGCGAGAAGCATCAAGAGAATTAGTAACCATTAAAGATAAGAAAAAAAATAATAAAGTTCATGAAGTAGATTAAGATAGCTTATAGCTGATAAACTGGTAATGGGAGAAGTATTACTAACAACAATCACAGATCACCTAATTTTTTCAAAGTTTCTAATTCTTCTTGCAAATCTGAACTATCATAATTAATACAAATATTTCTCTTAGCAAGTTCTTGGCGAAATTCAATTAAGGACAAGTTGGCAAAACTAGCCGCTTTTGCACTGCTAATATGATAATCTTTAAACATAATTATGGCTAGTTCAAGTTTTAAAGATTCTTCGCTTTTTCCAGTAGCTTGCACAATTTCATTAGGGATAATAATACTCATTACCTTATAACTAGATTGGGATTCATTCTATTATAACAATATAGACAATTTAATACTATATTTAGGTTTTGTAAAGTAAACAATACTTACCTTACTTGATTTTCTAAGATTTTTGTTCATTATTAATATCATTTTGAGATAATTTTTCTTGTACTTTTTTCCTTTCTTCATCTAAATCTTGAGATTTTTCTGGTCTTTTCCAGTTACTTCTAGGTGCTAATTGATAAATATCTGTTCTTCCTTTACGAACTTCTTTTTCAATTAATCCTAATTTTTCTAATTCTTTCAATCCTGACTGCGCCCTTCGCACACTCATTTTACAAATCTTAGCAATTGTATCTAAGCTCGAATAACATTTACCACGACGGCCAATATGAGCATACAGCCGAAACTCATAGGGTCCTAACCCGTACAAGTCGATGTCTGCATGAACGAAAATTATTGATTTGGTGCTTTCTGTGGATGAACTCATAAATTTTTTTGTTACTACCTAAGCATACACTGCGTATGAAATGTATACACTTTGATATGTATATTATTTCAAGTACATAGAATATATTCTAAGAATATCAAAGTGTATATTATTAATATGTATAACTTACTATGTATTTAGTTCATGGGTAAGATATGCACTTCAAACTTAACCATAAGCATGAAACCTTTGTTATGTGTAGGTTTCAGCCAATGCTTTATGGTTTAGTATTTGATTTCAAAAAAATTATTTGCTTGGCCCTCTTGCAAGCAATCCAAAAATTTGCTAGGCTATTAAAAACAAAGAAGACCAATCTACTACTTAATCAGCAGTTGGCCTCCTAAAACTCATATTACCTATATTGTACCATGAATAATACCCTTAAAGACTCTCGTCTAGACTTCATTCGAGAACTTAACAAGTTTTGTGAAATCGCACCTAAATTTGTTAATCCTGAATTAGCGAATCGTTTGTTGAGTAGTGTGATAGGCGAACAAACCTCTCCCATTGGCAATAAAATGCTTGATGAAGTCGAAAATGCAGGGATTAAATTAACACCAGGGTTAGTGATGAAAATTAATAACACTAGCCCTGAAATTGTTGACAAAGCCCTTGACAATTACTTAAGAAGTTATGGTAAAGGAGGCGGTAACAATCCTAGTAATTTATTTTTTACAATTTTAACTAACGAAATCGATAAAAAATCACTAGGGTTTTAACTCTTTTAGGGCTGATGATTAGTTATGGTGGGTATCTCCCACCTAACTGATGAAATTAGAGAAACTTTAAAATCTTACTTAGAAATGAAATGAAGGATAAGTAAATGAAACCTTTAAACTTAAGAAATGAGTTAATTGAAGAAATAGGTTTAATTCCTGATACACAGTTAGAAAAAATTTATAACATCATTTATGATTTCAGATTATCTTTTGAGAAAAGACAGAATATTCTAGAAAATACTTTAAAGTTTGCAGGAAGTTGGAATGATTTAACAGATGAGGAATTTAACGATTTATTCTATGAAATCAGTTTACGTCGTCAGCAAGCATTTACCCAAAGAAGAAATAACCCAAGCATCCCTGATTGATAAAAATAATAATTTTGATATCTTAAACTAATGAATCCGACAACCACCACTGATTACAAATTCATTCTAATTGATGAAAATAACATTCCCTTTATCCAAGGAACATCAACAAAAATTGTTGAATTAGTGACTTCTATTCAAGCTTATGGATGGAGTCCTGAAGAACTACACTTTCAATATCCTTATTTAAGTATGAGTCAAATTTATTCAGCATTAGCTTATTATTGGGAACATAAACAAGAGATTGATGAGGATGTAAAAAGACGCTTTGAATATGCAGAAAAACAACGCCTAGAAGCAGGACTTTCACCCCTATCACAAAGACTTCGTAATCAAGGTTTAAATTC
>NZ_PRLH01000148.1 GCF_003013815.1 Cyanothece sp. BG0011
TGATCAATGGTGAAACTAGCGGCTTCTTGACGGGGTGGATACTCCTTAAAGGTTTCAAGGAACTGACCCACATACCCTTGAGCCGGTAGTAACAAATAAGCGTGATCGAGATACCAGTCCCAATAGGTATTGGAGGTAAGCGTCGCTTTTTCGTAAGGGTCAGTGCGTAGGTTATATAACCAAGGAATACGAGTGGCCACAAACGGTTCACCCCAAAGGGCTAATGTTCCTTCTTTGCGTTGTTGAGCAAAGTGTACTTTCCAGTTATCGTAACGCAGGGCTAATAAGTCGCCATCGTCGGAAAAGTAAAAATACTCGTCTCTTGGGCTTTCTTCTGTTTCCCCCGTTAAATAGGGTAAGAAGTTGTAACCGTCGAGATGGACTTTATAATTTTTTCCGTCCGACTCGATAGCCTTTCAATAGTTTGTCTTTAACCTCAGTGTCACCGGCTGCAGCCAGTAATGTCGGCATCCAGTCTAGGTGAGAGACAATATCATTGGAAACCGTTCCCGGCTCAATATGTCCCGGCCAACGTATCATGAAGGGAACACGAAACGCTCCTTCCCAACCGGTATCTTTTTCTCCTCGGAAGGGGGTCATCGCAGCATCGGGCCAGGTATTCATGTGGGGGCCGTTATCGGTGCTATAAATAACGATAGTATTGTCTGTGAGTCCCGCTTCGTCTAATGCGTCTAAGATTTGACCAACATTTTTGTCGTGATCGATCATGGTGTCATGATAGGGAGACTGCCATCGTCCTGCTTGTCCTAAACTTTCGGGTTTGGTATGAGTGCGAAAGTGCATATGGGTGAAGTTTGTCCACATGAAAAAGGGTTCAGCAGCGTTGGCGTGTTTTTTGATGTATTCGACGGAACGGTTAGCGATGTCGTCATCAATGGTTTCCATACGCTTTTTGGTCAACGGGCCAGTGTCTTCGATGCGTCCATCGGCAAAACTATGAATGACACCGCGAGGACCATATTTTTTGCGAAACTCTGGAAAATCTTCGGGTGTGGGATAATCAGGGAGTTCGGGTTCTTCTTCTGCGTTTAAATGGTATAAGTTGCCGTAAAATTCATCAAACCCATGATTAGTGGGTAAAAATTTGTCTTTATCCCCTAAATGGTTTTTACCAAACTGAGCGGTATCATAACCTAAAGGCTTGAGCATTTCGGCAATGGTGGGATCTTCTTCCTGTAAACCAATATCGGCCCCAGGCATTCCCACTTTACTTAAACCGGTGCGAAAGACGCTTTGTCCGGTAATAAAGGCAGAACGGCCGGCGGTACAGCTTTGTTCGCCATAATAGTCGGTGAATAACATCCCTTCTTCGGCAACTCGGTCAATATTGGGGGTTTTAAAGCCCATGAGACCCCTAGTATAAATGCTAAGGTCACTCTGACCGATATCATCCCCCCAGATAACGACAATATTCGGTTTTCCTGTGGTCATGCTTTCAACTAATGCGGGTGCCGGTTCATAAACTTGTGCTACAGCAATATGACTGAAACATAAGCTATCAACTAACAAAAAAGTGAGACTTAAGGCGATCGCACATAAACTTTTTATTATTGGTTTAAGCGATCGCTTGACCTCTATAGATTTTCTAGTTTTCATCATAAAAAAGATTAAAAAGTGAATGCTTGCCCCTCAAAATAGCACACCTCAATCAATCTTCAAACTATTTTTTATAAAAGTATAATAACTAAGCAATTTTATTAACCTAAAATTAACTAAAAATGAAAACTTCCTGATAAAAAGGGATCATTCAGATTTTCTTCAAAACTTGAGGCAGATGACTTAAAAGATTGATCGGTTTCAGGTTCAAGGGCGTTAACTGAGATAGTTGATAATAAAACCAGACAAGAACTAATTAAAAAACTCTTAGAGATAAACTTATTGTAAATCATTTATTTTGATTAGTAAATTATTTTAAATTTAATGTAAATATAGCAATCAGGAATGATATATGAGAAGCAATTAAGACATAATAATATTATGTCTCTACAAGAGGAATTGGTAGGGGGTTAACAGTGTTAACCCCTTTCTCACAACTGAAATCTGATTGCTATATCATAGCTCATTATTTAATAAATGGACTAATAAGAATTCCCAAAAAAGCAATCATTCCTAAAAAAGCAAGAACATAAGCGACAATAAGAGTTGGTGATTTTCTAGACTGATAAAGTAAATCATTTTGTTGAATTCTCTTAAGTTGATGCCGATAATCAAAGGCAGCAGCTAATAAAGAAAAGGTTCCCAACGCAATAAAAGAAATACCTAAAATTCTCGATAATCGAATAGGGTTAGGAATTCCCCCTAAGTTTTGATTAAGAATAGAGACAATTCTTTCAATACCAAAACCAAAACTAATTAAAGTTAAAGAAGTACGAATCCAGGCCATTAAAGTCCTTTCTTGGGCTGCTCGATTCCGTTCTTTTGCTAGTTCTGTACCAGGATTAGGATTTTTCATTTTAATTAATAGTTAATCGTTTAACCAATACCCAAAAAAATGATTAATAAAGACATTAAACCAAAAATAATGATCGCTGAAACAACAATTATATTGAGATAGTGACTCGGATAAAAGAAATAATCATCTCGTTTAATTGATTGTACCTCAAAGTAATGTTGGATCATAGCAATGATTAACAAAACGATACCCATAGCAATTAAAACTAAACTAATATAATGGGCTGATTGTATGGTGATTAATGGACTTTTATCGGGAAATTTTTGTTGTAAAGCTTGGAAAATTTGGTCAATAGCAAATCCAAAGCCAATTAAAGTTAAACAGTTTTGTATCCAAGCTGTCATGGTTCTTTCTGCGGCTGCGCGATTCCGTTCTTTTGCTAATTCATTCGTTGGACCAATCATTTTATTTTGTGTCATAATTGTTCATGATTTTAATTAACAATAGCTTGTCTCCAAATTGTTAAAAAGATACTAATAGAAAGTATCACCAATATTCCAGACACGATTATACCTAAAGAGTATCGAGGGGTATAATAATAGTCAGGTTGTTGCAGACGCTTTATTTCATTTTGATAGTCAAAGGATGCCATAAATATGGTAAAAGTTCCTGTTCCTATAATCAATAAACTAAATAGTTTAACGAGAAAGATAGAGTCATTTGAATCAGTTTCTACTCCTACATAAAGTTGATTAACGGTTTGTTCTAATCCAAAACCAATCCCAATTAAAGCTACACTGGTGCGAATCCAAGCTAACAGAGTGCGATCGGCTGCAATACGGTTACGTTGTTTCGCTAATTCTGTTTGAAAATTAGGAGAATTATCACTCATTTTTGATTAGTTATTATTGATTAATTATTAATTTTATTTTTAATCCAAATGTTATAAGGTAAAGCAAAAATAGCCCCTAAAACTGCATAAGCAGCAATGCCAGGAATAGCATTGGTTGCCCCATTAATAATAGCAATATACAAGGCTAAACCCACATTACGAGCAATAGTAGCAGTAGCTAGGGTAGAACGACTTTCTACCTTATCATCCACTCCCCCTAATAAGTGACCAATTATTAACCCTAACATCACGATTAAAGCAATATCAACAATCGTTTTCCAACCGACTGAAGGAACAAGATTCAGACTAATTCCAAGGGAAAAAATAAGAACAAATAAGAACAAGGTATTAGCGACATTGAGTAATAAATCCCCAATTTCTTCACCCAACTCCGCCGATAGTTTCCGAATTAATAACCCCAGACTTAACGGTAATAATTGAACCGTTGCCACTTGTTTAGCCACTAAAAGAGAATCTATGGTTTCATTATTAGTAGAGAAAATCAATGAAAATAGAGACAAGATCAACGGGGTCACTATCACCGCTAATAATGATAAAATGACCTGTAAACTAGCAGCAAATCTAACATTTCCCCCTGACATAATAGTTCTTTTGGTTAATAGAGGGGGTGCCGGAGAAGCGGCTAAAAGGATTAAAGCGATCGCCGTATTTTTTCCTGGATTTAAAACTGATAAAATAACAGAAACCATCAAAGGAAAAATAACTAAAACCGATAACAAAGATTTCCCTAAAAATTGGGGATGGTTTTTCAGGGAAACCAAATCAGCTAAAGGGATTTTAACCCCCATCGTTAACATAATCAGAAATATATTTAAAGCAATTAAATTTTGAATAACTTGACTATCTAGGGTGAAAATTTCTGCTAAGTTAAAATCAACCGTTAATAAAGGAATAAAAGCGGCTAGGGCAATAAATAATAGAAGAATTCCCACCGTAAACCCTTGGGACCATCGGGGAACATATCGGTATTCTTCGGCTTCAATATTCTTAAGCGTCCGCCAATGAGTCACTAAAGAAGCAGCTAAGGCAAAGATTCCTAAACTCATCAGACTTAACCCTAACACCCGTTCTTCTGTTAAAGTATTAATGCCAGTTTTGGAGCCAGTTTTATTCAAATAGCTGAAAAAACGATCAATTCCAAAACCAAAGCTAATCATAGATAAGGAAGTGCGTATCCAGGCCATTAACGTCCTTTCTTGGGCAGCGCGGGTTCGTTCCCTAGCTAAATCAGTGCGAGTTTGGGCTAAAACGTTTCTTTGTACTGCTAAATCCGTTCGAGTGTGCGCCAAATCAGTGCGCTGCAGGGCAAGCTCATTATTATTGGGGATGTTATTTTCTAGTTCAGACATGGATTTGATGGGGTGATTTTCATCAATACTATAGTGCTACGCACGCTTGGAATGGGCAAGGATTCTCCCCCTATCAAAAGGGGGAGTTAGAGGGGGTGGCAAGGATTCTCCCCCTATCAAAAGGGGGAGTTAGAGGGGGTGCAATACTGCGTAGGTTTTGGATTTTGACTTTTCTTTAAAGTAAGCAGAGGAGCAGGGAGTAAGGAGCTTCGGAGATGGATTTTCGGTTTTCTCCCCCGCAAGAAAGCTCCCTTCTCCTCGCGCGTTCACGCTTGTCGGGGAACCCGACCGGGGTCGCTCGTCTCCCTTGCAGTTTCAACCAGGGTTTTGAGCTTAACCTGCGTAGTATTGAGAGGGGGTGGCAAGGGTAAGCTGTAAAAAGGTTTCAGGATTAGGAAATGTCCTAAACTGAATACGTAGGGCTATAAAAAAAATGAGTAGAATATCTTAGTAATAAACATATCCTACTCACTAACTTAATATTAAATAAAGAAAGATTAATTAACGTCCAATTCCCACATAATGGAAACCAGCCATTTCTAACTTCGAGCGATCTAAGAAATTACGACCATCAATAATCACAGGGTTAGCCATGACTTGAGCCATTTTTCCGTAATTAAGGCTTAAAAATTCCTTCCAATCGGTGACTAAAACCAACGCATCACAGCTATCGGCTAACATTTCTGCGTCTGTTTCAATGAGGACATTAGATAAACCGTGACTTAACCCAGATTGAGACACAATCGGGTCATACGCCTTAATTTTTGCACCGAGACGGTTTAACTGTTCGATGATGATTAAAGCCGGTGCATCGCGCATATCATCGGTATCAGGTTTAAAGGTTAATCCTAATAAACCGATGGTTTTTCCTTTGAGGATTTTTAATTCTTGTTGTAGTTTTTCAACGGCAATTAATCGCTGACGCTTGTTAACACTAACCGCAGCATTGAGTAATTCTGTCTCGTAATTGTAATCGTTAGCCGTATGAATTAAAGCGAGAACATCTTTCGGGAAACAAGATCCACCCCAACCGATACCGGCTTGTAAGAACTTGTTACCGATACGAGAATCTAAACCGATACCAGCGGCCACTTGAGTCACATCGGCCCCAACGCGATCGCAGATATTGGCCACTTCGTTGATAAAACTAATTTTAGTAGCTAAGAACGCATTGGCCGCATATTTGATCATTTCTGCCGAGTTTAAGTCCGTTACCACCACAGGAACGGGCGGTAAGCTTTGATCATCAGCAAACTTCCGGTCTACCAAAGGTTGATAAAGTTCTTGCATCATGGCGATCGCCTTATCATTGTTGCTACCGAGAACTATGCGATCGGGGTTAAAGGTATCATAAACGGCTGAACCTTCCCGTAAAAATTCCGGGTTACTAACCACATCAAACTCCACATGAGTCGGAGAGTCTTCCCGTTTAGCCAACCCATCCATAACAATCATTCTTACCCAGTCCCCGGAACCGATAGGAACGGTAGACTTATTAACAATGACCTTGTAACCACCGTTTAGATTTTCTCCGATACCTCGCGCCACTGCTTCAACGTAACGGGTATCGCTTTCACCGGTGGGTAAGGCAGGGGTTCCCACCGCAATAAAGAGGATTTCTCCGTGTTCAACACCGGCTGCTAAATCCGAGGTAAATTCTAAACGGCCTGATTCCATACAACTGTGCATTAATTCAGATAGGCCCGGTTCATAAATCGGAGACTGGCCCGACTTCATTAGTTTGACCTTTTCCTCATTATTATCGATACAAATAACATGATGGCCGATATGAGACAGACACACCCCAGTCACTAAGCCAACATAACCAGTTCCAATGACACAAACGCGCATAAACTTTATCCTCTAAATTTATATTGTTTAAAGCCAGACTTTCTAGGGATGATACAACAACATCATTTTATGAGTTAGAAGTCTTTTAAACTAAGCTATCAAAAGACAGTTTAACTATTTTTTGACACCCGTTCTGCAAAATCCTTAATAGCCAATTCTAAACCGTCTTTTAAAGCAATTGTCGGTTCCCAACCCAGATAAGTTTTTGCTTTTGTAATATCGGGTTGTCTTTGTTTAGGATCATCTTGGGGTAGAGGTTTATAAACTAACTCAGCGTCAGGATTAATCCTTCCTTGAATCATTTGAGCCAGTTCTAAAATCGTGTATTCCCCAGGGTTTCCTAAATTAACAGGTCCAATATAATCCCCATTCATCAGACGTATTAACCCTTCAACCAAATCAGAAACATAGCAAAAACTGCGGGTTTGAGAGCCATCCCCATAGATCGTTAAGGGTGTTCCTTTCAGGGCTTGTACGATAAAATTACTCACAACCCGACCATCATTTTCTAACATTCTCGGCCCGTAGGTATTAAAAATACGAGCGACTCGAATGTCGGTTTTATGTTCTCGATGATATTCAAACGCGAGGGTTTCAGCCACCCGTTTTCCTTCATCGTAACAAGCCCGTAACCCCGTACAACTAACGTTACCGCGATATTCTTCTGGTTGGGGATGAACATCGGGATCACCGTAGACTTCTGAGGTAGAAGCTAAGAGGATACGTGCATTCACTCGTTTAGCTAACCCCAACATATACAAGGTCCCTAACACATTAACTTTAATGGTTTTGACGGGATTATATTGATAATGAATCGGAGAAGCCGGACAAGCTAAATGATAAATTTGATCCACTTCTAAACGGATGGGTTCCGTAATATCGTGTCGGATCAATTCAAAATAAGGATTACCGAACCACTTAAGAATGTTCCGTTTGTGGCCGGTATAAAAGTTATCTAAACAGAGGACTTCGTGTCCCTGTGCCATCAAGCGATCAATGAGATGGGACCCAATGAAACCAGCACCACCCGTGACTAAGATTCTCATGCAGTCTACAAGTTCAAAGTTGAAATTAATATTAACTTACCCTTGGTTTGAGTTTTGGCCAACCCCTTGAGTTATTTATTTTGCTAGAGGATTCTAGTTTTTGAGGGTCGAGATTCCAATGATCCCTAAAAAAATAGCAAATTTTCTAACTCAAAGTAACCATTCATGAGATCCTAAGTAAAGACCCTATTTTGATAAATGTTCGTTATAGATATTGAATCAGAGGCTAAGATAGTCTCTTTTTGGTGACTTCTGACTTCTTGTATATTGATCGTTTCTCTCCTAAATTTAACTCCCTATGTCCTTTTCTTCTATGGCTCGCCGAACCAAAATCGTAGCAACTATCGGCCCTGCTACTCAAAATAAAGAAATTTT
This sequence comes from Cyanothece sp. BG0011, assembly GCF_003013815.1. GTDB lineage: Bacteria > Cyanobacteriota > Cyanobacteriia > Cyanobacteriales > Microcystaceae > Crocosphaera. The sequence continues at coordinate 7,948 of NZ_PRLH01000148.1, forward strand.
ACGTCAATTAATTTTAGCCGGGGCGACAACCCTACGACTCAATTTTTCTCATGGTGATCATGACTATCATCAACATAGTATTCGCCTCATTCGTCAAACGGCTTTTGAGTTGAATCAACCGGTTGCCATTTTACAAGACTTACAAGGTCCCAAAATTCGTTTGGGTAAGTTTGTCAATGGACCGATTACTCTTAAACCGGGAGACCCTTTTATCTTGACCAGTCGTCAAGTTGAATGTAATCAAACCATTAGTTCTATCACCTACGAATACCTATCCGAAGAAGTGCCTGAACAAGCCAGAATTTTAATGGACGATGGCAAAGTCGAAATGAAGGTTGAACGAGTGGATAAAGAGCATAAAGACCTTCATTGTCGGGTTGTGGTTGGGGGTGTCCTATCCGATAGTAAAGGGGTCAACTTTCCAGGGGTTTATTTATCCGTTAAAGCCTTAACTGATAAAGATAAACAAGATTTGATGTTTGGTTTAGATCAAGGGGTGGACTGGATTGCTTTGAGTTTTGTGAGAAATCCTCAAGATATTCTTGAAATTAAAGAAATTATTGCTAATGCAGGAAAAAATGTGCCTGTCATCGCCAAAATAGAAAAACATGAGGCGATCGAAGATATGGAAGAAATTCTGGCTTTGTGTAACGGCGTTATGGTAGCCAGAGGAGACTTAGGGGTAGAATTACCTCCCGAAGATGTTCCTATTCTGCAAAAACGGTTAATTGCTACGGCCAATAAGTTGGGCATTCCTGTCATTACCGCCACGCAAATGTTGGACAGTATGGCCAGTAACCCTCGTCCTACCCGTGCTGAAGTGTCTGATGTGGCTAATGCTATCCTAGACGGCACTGATGCGGTCATGTTATCCAATGAAACCGCCGTCGGTAAATATCCCGTCGAAGCAGTGGCTACGATGGCCACCATTGCTGAACGCATTGAAAAGGAACCCACAACCACTAAAATGATATCCGAGGAAAAACAGTCGATTACCAATGCCATTTCTTCGGCGGTTAGTCATATTGCTCAAGAACTCAATGCAGCGGCCATCATGTCCTTGACAAAAACCGGTTCAACGGCGCGTAATGTCTCTAAATTCCGACCTCAAATCCCTATTTTAGCGGTGACTCCCCATGTGGATGTGGCGCGACAATTACAGTTAGTTTGGGGGGTTAAACCTTTATTGGTTCTGGATTTAGCCTCAGCGACTCAAACCTTCCAATCGGCCATTAATGTGGCTCAAGAAAATCATTTACTCAAAGATGGAGATTTAGTGGTAATGACCGCTGGAACCCTCCAAGGGGTGGCAGGGTCAACGGATTTGATTAAAGTCGAAATGGTCAAGGCTATCCTGGGAAAGGGGGTGGGCGTTGGCCAGGCTTCGGCGAGTGGACGAGCTAGAATCGGCCATCATGCCAGAGAATTAGGTAATTTTGAACCTGGGGATATTTTAGTGGTTCCTGGAACCAACGCCGAGTTTGTGGATATGATGCGTAAAGCGTCTGGGATTATTACCGAGGAATCCAGTTTAACCAGTCATGCTGCTGTGATTGGTTTACGGTTGGGGGTTCCTGTGATTGTGGGATTCAAAGAGGCAACCCAAACCATCCGACAAGGAGCAATTATTACGGTCGATGCTGAAAAAGGTTTTGTTTATTCAGGTATTGTTACCAGTAACAGTCATTATGGAGCAGTTTAATTTATCAATGAAGAATTAATAATTATTCGGTAAATCTACATCAAAAAATGTTATGAACGAATTAGCACAAACCATTAAAAAACTTGATGATCAACTCTCCAAACGTCCTATTGCTCTTGATCCAGGAGGATATTTTATTATTTATATCGACCGAGAAAATGAGCTTATTTGTGCTAAACATTTTACCAATATTATTAATGAAAAAGGACTAGCTGTTGACCCAGAAACCGGAGAAGTGATCGCAGCTAGGGGTAAAAGTAATCGCACTGCCCAAACCCTTTTTACTGGACGCAGTGCGAAAGAATTATGTATTAAAGTCATCGAAGAAAATCAACAGTGTCCCATCACAATGTTCGATCATGCTGCTTATTTAGGCCGAGAATTTATGAAGGCAGAAATGGCATTAATTCAGGGAACCGAATATATACAAGATTAACAATCAGTTATCAGTTATTCAGTGATCAGTGATAAATCAATTTAACTGATCACTGTTAACTGGTCACTGTCAACGTCTAGCAGCACAGTTATTTAAAGCTTGTAACACTTTATCGGGATGTTTTTCCATTAAAAAGGCCTCCCCTTCATAGGGTAAATCTTGGGGGTCATACAAATTTAACGTTTCCCAATCTGCTGACCCTAAACTGGCTAAAATAGAGCGAAAGGTAGAGGAATCAGCATTCATAATCGGCACAACGACTCCATTATCTAACCCGGCAGCACAATCTTGTACAACGTGCCAACTTTCATGGGCTAACGTTTCAATATAAAGGTTAAAATCCTGTCGATTATTTTGACACATGGTCATTCGATTATAATCAGGCTGATAATATCCTAATAAACCGGCTTCACAAGTTTCGTAACTAATAGAAATTCCTACATTTTTTAAAGCGGTGAAAAACTTCTGCTCATAAAAATTATAACGGTTGGAATCATCCCCAGATAAATCAACACAACCACCATTAGTAGTGATCATATAATTACCATAATCACAATTATTAAAATTACGGGAACTACTACGGGAATAATCTTGAGCAGTCGCTGAACCTGCCATAATTACACTAGCAGAAACAAAAGTGGTCAACAGGGTAAGAGTGATTTTCATTGGTTGATAAGGTCTAAAATAAAATTTATTATCAAGTATTCCCAAATCGCTGTTAAAAATTCTCCTTAAAAGCATGATTTTGATCACTGGTTAAATGTGATACTTATCACAGTCAAGCAATCATTATAAGATAACGTATTGTGTAAATTATCATTATGGTTTTGGGCATATTAAACCATAAACCCCTCTAGCAGTTATTGATTATTATGGCTATTAAACAAATTCTGAGTACCAGTATTGTCGTCACAGGGATGGTATTTGCTTCCTCTTTTGTGCCAACTCAAGCACAACAATCTTGTTTTTTGCAAGGGGCTAATGGGCAAAATATTGATCTCGGTCATCTTTGTGGGGGTGGCGGTTCTTCTAAACCTTCTGTATCCCCTCAAACTGGCGTATTTACGGTTCCTATCAAACGCAGACATTCTGGTATTCCTGTAGTAGATGTCACGTTTAATGGGCAACATACCTTTGAAATGTTGTTTGATACTGGGGCTAGTGGCATTACTATTAGCACGGATATGGCTGACGCGATGGGTTTAAAACCTCAAGCCGGCGCGTTTTCCCAAACCGCAGGGGGTGTGGTTCCTATTGGTTTAAGTACAGTATCTTCAGTTAAAGCAGGGGAACTCAGTTCGTCTAATCTACAGGTAGCTATTAACCCATCGTTACCCATTGGACTCTTGGGACAAAACTTTTATGGTCATTACGACGTAGTTATTAAAGAAACGACTATCGAACTACGCACCCGATAAGGCAACCGTAAAATGACCCCTACAGCCCTAAAAACCTATCTAGAAAGCCTTGTTACCCATAATCTTTACATTAGTACCATGATTTGGGGTGCGCCGGGTATTGGCAAGTCTAGCATTGTCTCTCAAGTTGCCCAGAATAATCAACTAGAGTTTATTGACCTACGCTTAAGTCAACTGGCCCCCACAGACTTAAGGGGTTTACCAGTTGCTATTGCCGAAACCAATAACTCCCCTCAAGGGTTATCAACTTGGTATCCCCCGGAGTTTCTCCCCAGAGAAGGGAAAGGTATTCTTTTCTTAGATGAACTTAATATGGCTCCTCCAGCTATGCAAGGGGTAGCGCAACAATTAATCTTAGATAGACAAGTGGGGGCGTATCAAGTGCCGGAGGGTTGGTTTATTTGGGCTGCAGGGAACCGTAAAGAGGACCGGGCTTCTGTGTTTGCCATGCCGTCTCCGTTAGCAAATCGTTTTTTGCATCTCAATGTAGCGGTCGATTTTGAGAGTTTTAAAGCCTATGCCTTATTAAATGACTTTCATGAACAAATTATTGCCTTTTTGTCCTATCGAACCCCTTTATTACACCATCTTGACCCTCAAAACGCTGCTTGGCCGTCTCCTCGTTCTTGGGAAATGGCCAGTTCTCTCCATCAGGTTAACTTAGATATTGCGCCGGCGGTAGGAGAAGCAGCAACAGCAGAGTTTAATGCGTTTGTTAGTTTATACAAAAATTTACCAGATCTTAGTGAAATTTTAGCCGGAAATGGTCAACATATTGCTTTTTCTTCTGAACCTTCGGTGCGTTATGCCACGACTATTGGGTTAACGGTGAGAGCAAAAGATGTTAATGAAGCTTACAATGGGTTTCGCTGGTTAACCGATAAAGCCACTGCTGAATGGGTACAACTCTATGCAACTGATTTATTTCGGCAACTACGGGTAAAAGGACAGTTAGGAAAATTAGCCCAACTGGTGCAAAAAGATAGTAAATTAAAGCAATTTTTCAAAGATTATCAAGAGTTAATGGGACTATTATAATTCTCCAATTTGTAGGGGCTTAATAATATTAAGCCCTTGAATTAATCATTATCAAGATTGATTTAATTATGAATGAAAATTTTTCTGTTTTAAAACAAGAAGCAATTAATGAAAACACTTCGCCGAAAAGATTAGCAGAATTAGCAAATATTCCAGAATTAGCTCATTTAGTTGCTCAAAATATTAATACTTCCCCAGAAACTTTAAATAAATTAGCAGAACATAATAATGAGAATATTCTCAAGGCTGTTGTTAGCAATCCAAATACACCAACAGAAATTTTAATAGAATTGGGTAGTAAATTTCCTCAAGAACTAGCCAATAATCCTATTATTGATTTTTGGTTATTAGAAGATAATAATCCTTTATTTGATCACAACAACTTCACAGTATTATTAGCTGAAAATCCCAATACTCCTATTAAACTATTAACAATATTAGCTGAAGCTTCAGATTATTGGATTCGTTCAGCAGTAGCTCTTAATTCTAATACACCTGTTAATGTATTAGAAAAACTAACTAATAGTCCTCGTAAAAATGTCTGCCATGCTGTAGCTTCTAATAAAAATACACCTATTAATTTATTAGAAAAACTAGCTAATAGTCCCGATGAAAATGTCCGTCGTCCTGTAGCTTCTCATGAAAATACACCTGCTAATCTATTAGAAAAACTAGCTACTGATCCCGATAAGAATGTTCGTCATGCTGTAGCTTCTAATAAAAATACACCTGCTAATCTATTAGAAAAACTAGCTACTGATCCCTACAGCTATGTTAATTGTGGTGTAGCTTCTAATAAGAATATACCTGCTAATCTATTAGAAAAACTAGCTACTGATCCCGATGAGAATGTTCGTCATGCTGTAGGTACTAATGAAAATACACCTGTTAGTTTATTAGAAAAACTAGCTGATAGTCTCGATGAGTATGTTTGTCATGCTGTAGCTACTAATAAAAATACACCTGCTAGTGTATTAGAAAAACTAGCTAATAATCCCGATAATAATGTTCGTCATGCTGTAGCTGCTAATAAAAATACACCTGCTAGTGTATTAGAAAAACTAGCTACTGATCCTGATAAGTATGTTCGTAATTATGTTGCGACTCACGAAAATACACCTCTTAAAGTCTTAGAAAAATTAGCCTTTGATCCTTATAAGTATATTCGTTACGATATAGCTTGTCTTGAAAAGACACCTGTTAAAATTCTAGAAAAATTAGCTAATGATCAAGATAATAGTATTCGTCAAAGGATCGCTGATCACCAAAATACGCCTATTAGTATTTTAGAAAAATTAGCAACTGATTCCGATAAGAATGTTCGCTATTCAGTTGCTTATAACAAGAATACACCCGTTAAAATTTTAGAAAAATTAGTTAACGATCTTGACGAATCAGTATCTATAACTGCTCAAAAAAATCTAGAATCTTATAGAGATAAGATTACATAAAAAAGTCTAAAAATATATAAAAGTGTATCATAAAATACTAACACCAGTTCTCAGAAATAACTAGAAAGATTGCTTCGGGGTATTTTTAGTAAAAGTCAAAGCTTACTGTTTATCTTACCCCTCGCAATGACGACTTAAGTTCCTAATAAGTTTTGAGAATTGATATAATTGTGTAATCTGTAAGTAAATCTTAACCTAAAAATTAATAATAAATTGCTTATTTAAACTTTACTAAAATGACTGAAAACTTTGAAAAAATCATTAGTGCATCTCGTCTTAGAGTTCGCATGAAATCACCTTTCTTTGCTACTTTGTCACTCTTTGCTAATTATAGACCTTCTTATTGTATTGCTACTGCTGCAACCGATGGCAAAGATATCTATTTTAACCCTGATTTTCTATTATCTTTACCCAAAGCACAACAAGACGGATTACTATTACACGAATTACTTCATGCTGCTTTACTACATAATATGAGAAAAGGACATAGAGAAGCTAATCTATGGAATATTGCTGCTGATATTGTTGTTAATGAGTTGATTGTTGAACAAGGGTTATTTGAATTACCAGAAGAAAGCATTCGTAAACCTGAATGGGAAAAAATGAGCGTTGAAGAAATCTATGATTTATTACTTAAAAATTCTTATGATTGCAAATTACCTAACCCTGATTTATTATCCCAACCTCCTGAAGACTGTCAAGGTGATGGTTCAAGTCATTCTAAAGATTCTGGACAAGAAAATAATAATACAAAAAGTAATCAATTGGATAGTTTAAATCAAGCACAAAAAGAACAATTAAAGTCACACTGGAATAATGCTATGCAACAAGCAACTTTAATTCAAAGAACAAAAAATCAAGGAATATTACCAGCAGGAATTGAAAGACAATTACAAGAAATCTCTCAATCGCAAATTGATTGGCGTAGTTATTTATGGAGATATTTAGTACAAACTCCTACTGATTTTCAAGGTTACGATCGCCGTTTTATTAGTCGAGGTTTATATTTAGATACGGTAGCAGGGGAATCGGTTCAAGTCTTTGTTTGTGTTGATACCAGTGGTTCTATTGGTGATCAAGAATTACACTTATTTTTAAGTGAAGTTGTAGGAATTTTAGGGTCATATCCTCATGTTAAATGTGAATTATATTATGCTGATGCAGATGTTTATGGACCTTTTTCTCTTACTTTAAATCAAACCATTCCTAAACCTCAAGGGGGTGGAGGAACCTCTTTTATTCCCTTCTTTGAAAAAGTAGAAAAAGATCGCGATCCTAACCTAGAAGGTGTTTGTGTTTATTTAACCGATGGTTATGGAACATTTCCTAATAGTAAACCTGAGTTACCGACGCTTTGGGTAATTACTCCAGGAGGACTAAACTTAAATGAAATTCCTTTTGGTGAAGCAGTTAAACTCTATGTTAATTAACTATAAAATCTATTCGTTTTTTCTAGTTAAGGAGAGTCAAAACAATCTTAACCCTTTTTAATAGGGGAAAAATTTTATCAATAAGCAAGGACTAAAGAACTTTCTGACATATAGCGACGCTTTTATGTGTATGTAATTAACAATAAGAAACTTAAATTATGATAATTATCCCATTTACATTAATATGATCGCTAAACTATAGAATAATTCGACTCACACTTATATTACCTGCTTATGAGATGGTCTATTTTTAATCAAATTTGGCAATCTATTTTTAAATCTCGCTTTTTACAATTATTTTTAGCTACTTTTTTCAGTGTTCTATTACTCAGTCATCCTTTATTTGCTTTTTCTCCTCCTAAAACAGAAATTCGAGGCGTTTGGTTAACCACCAACGACACCGAGACGTTACTGGACCAACCCAAACTAGAAGAAGCGATTGCTCAATTATCCCGTCTTAATTTTAATACAGTGTATCCGGTGGTCTGGAATTCCGGTTATACTCTATATCCTAGTGCGATCGCAGAAAGAGAGGGAATACAACCTTTTGTTCATAAGGGTTTTCAAGGACAAGATCCCTTGACAGATTTAATCGCCAAAGCACACGCTAAAGACTTATTAGTGTTACCCTGGTTTGAATTTGGGTTTATGGCCCCACCCAGTTCAGAATTAGCCAAAAAACACCCTCAATGGTTGACTCAGAAACGAGACGGTACTCAAACCACCATCAGCGCAGCTGGCGAGGTAGTATGGTTGAACCCCTTTCGTCCCGATGTGCAGAAATTTATTACTTCTTTAGTGATGGAAGTGATGGACTTATATGATGTGGATGGGATTCAATTTGATGATCATTTAAGCTTACCTAGTGAATTAGGTTACGATCAATTTACAGTTAATTTATATAAAAAAGAAACAGAAAAAGATCCCCCTGCTAACCACGAAGATCCGGCTTGGTTAAAATGGCGCGCTGATAAATTAACAGCCTATGTTTCTCAATTGAATCAAGCGATAAAAGCCAAGAAAAGTAATGCTATTTTTTCCGTTTCTCCTAACCCTTATGATACCGCTTATCAAGGTGCTTTACAAGATTGGTTTACTTGGGTAAAACAGGATCTTGTAGATGAAATCGTTGTCCAAGTTTATCGGCCAGATTTAGAGAGTTTTGTTAGACAAATAGAAAAACCAGAAATTAAAGAAACAAGGCAAAAAATACCCACAGGTATTGGTATTTTAACAGGGTTAAGAAATCGACAAATTGATATGGACTTTATACAACAAAAAGTTTTAGCAGCGAAACAAAATGGGTTAGGGGTTTCTTTCTTTTTTTATGATAGTTTATGGAATTATGCACCAGAATCTAAAGTAGAAAGACAAGAGAAATTTTTAGCCTTATTTCCCTATCCTGCTGAGAGAAAATTAGAAACCCTTCCCCCTTCACCTCCACCCCTACCCTTACCGACTCTAGAAACACCTGGAATTCCAGAAAATACCACTAGAGTTGATGAATTTCAACCTTATCAAATCCCCAGAAATGAAAACTTTGATCCTTATAACCAAGTTCCGGGGGGAAGTCAAAATAATCCGTCTAACCCACCTCAAGAAATTATTGTTCCTGTGGAAAATAATATACCTAATCAACCAGAAAATAATACTATTCCAGTTGAAACAAATGTTCCCAACCAACCCCAAGAAAATAACACACCAGCAGAAACAAATAGTCCTAATTTACCTCCACCAATTATTATTCCAGTTGAAACAGCTACCCCTAATGAAGCAGTAGAAACTGTACCAGAATTTGAAGATAATCCTCCTTATCAACCATCAGAAGAAATTCCTTTTGATGAAGATTTTACCCCTTATCAACCCCCAGAAAATATGCCTATAGTTGATGAGATGAAACCCTATGAACCTTAATCTTTTATGGACATAATAATATCAGCTAAAGCTTGATTGAGATCAGCTTCATTTAGGGTTTGACATTGCCCATCAATAATAACCCATTTTCCAGCTACCATAACGGATTTTACTTGTTGTTTAGAAAGCCAACGTAAAAGCTTAGAATTATGACAAAATCCTCTTTGTCTTAAGGGTATTTGCTGATAATCAATAAGAACTAAATCAGCTAAATTACCTTTCTTTAGTTGTCCTATATTAACATTGTTTCCTAATGTTATTTCTACGCCTTTCTGAGTTGCCATTGCCCAAATTTCTTCAGGTTTAATGGTAGTAGAGTTCATTCCTGGTTGATTAATTAATGTCCAAGCTAAACGCATTTCTCTTAAAAAATCTTGGTCATCATCTAACCCTAAACCATCTAATCCAATGCCAACAGAAATATTATTTGTTAACATTTTAGCAATAGGCGCAATACCACTTCTTAGACGAAGATTACTGCTAGGATTATGAACTATTTTAACATTTTTATTGGCTAAAATAGACAAATCTGATTCATCAATCCACACCATATGAGCGCAGGTTAACCAATGTCCTAAAACCCCTAATTTTTCTAGATGTTTAACAAAACTTTTACCCCAACATTCATAAGCATATTGACGTTGATATTGAGTTTCTAACAGGTGCATTTGCACTTTAGTATTGTGTTTTTTTGCCCATTCAACTGCTTCAATCATTAACTGATCACTACACCATTGTCCACCAGCCGGACTTACTTGAATTTTAACTTGATGATTGATAGTGTCATGATAATTATTAAATAATTGACTACAAATATCAAAATAATCTTGATTAGAAATTGGGGGAGTGTTTTGATATTTTTCAAAGTGTTGTAATAAAGAGGGAGATAAACAACTTAACACCTGATCTTTGTTAGTATAATCTAATAAATTTTGATCAACAATAGGAGGATGAAAAGCGACACGAATACCAGCATTTTGATAACCTTTAATGGTGTCTGAAGCTTCTTGATACAGGTTATCCCAATTTCTAGGATTATGACTGTGGGAAACAGTTGTTACTCCTGATTTTAATAATGTAATTCCTTCAATACTGGCAGCTAAATAAGGATCAATATTAGGCAATTTTTCTAACTGTAATAACCATAATTCTAACCAACTATCATCAATATTAAATCCCACGGGACTAATAACACGGCCATGATCATGGCTATTAACTAAACCAGGAATTAATAATAAGTTTTCTCCTCCAATAATATCAGTGTCAGGATATCGTTTTTTTAAGTTTTCAAACCTATCGACATCAATAATAACTTGTCCTTCAATATAAACCCCCCAATGGGTTAAAAACTGATCATTAATGAGAGTAATTCCTCCCCAGATAATTTGTTTCATTATTAACTTTATATTTCTATTAATACTCTAGCTTATCTATAATTTTTCTATAAAAAATATTAATTTTCCATGAGATAGTGAATAGGGTAAGCTATTATTTAATGATAACATTTAGTTGATTGATTTTTTAGTTTCTGTTTTCATGATTAAACCCATTAACTTATTTGAATATGAATCCTTAGCCAAACAACAGCTTTCCTCAATGACATGGGGTTATTATAGTAGTGGTGCATTAGACGAAATTACTTTAAAAAATAATAGAAAATCCTTCAATAACTATCAACTTTATCCTAAAGTATTAGTCGATGTTAGTGAGATTAATTTATCTACAAAACTATTAGGTCAAACCTTATCAATGCCTATTGGAGTTGCACCAATGGCCTTTCAATGTTTAGCCCATGCTCAAGGAGAAAAAGCTACTGCTAAAGTATTATCTGACTTAAAAACTTTGCTCATTTTGAGTACATTATCAACTACCAGTTTAGAAGAAGTAGCCGCGTGTCAAGAGCATAATTTAAGATGGTTTCAATTATATATTCATAAAGATAAAGGATTAACCAAAACATTAGTTGAGAGAGCAGAAAAGGCAGGTTACACAGCTATTTGTGTAACAGTAGATGCCCCGATGCTAGGAAAAAGAGAAATCGATATTCGGAATCAGTTTACTTTACCTGCACCGTTAAAATTAGCGAATTTAGTAACTTTAAAAGATTTAGATATTCCTAATAGTAGTAATCAGTCAGGATTATTTGCTTATTTTCAACAACAAATCGATCCGAGTCTTACCTGGAAAGATTTAGAGTGGTTACAATCTATTACTAAGCTTCCTATTGTTTTAAAAGGCATTTTAAGGGCAGATGATGCCCGTTTAGCCGTAGAAAACGGGGCAAAAGGTATCATCGTATCTAATCATGGAGGAAGACAGTTAGACGGCGCAATAACTACTTTAGAAGCGTTACCTAAAATTGTTGAAACAGTAAGAAATGAAGTCGATATAATAATGGATGGAGGTATTAGAAGAGGGACAGATGTATTTAAAGCCTTAGCATTAGGGGCAAAAGCGGTATTAATTGGTCGACCGATTTTATGGGGTTTAACGGTTAATGGAGAAGCGGGTGTTAATCATGTTTTAGAGTTATTAAAAGATGAATTATTGTTGGTCATGACTTTAAGTGGTTGTCCTAGTATTGCTGACATTAATGATAGTTTTTTGCTTAAAAAATAGTTTTGATTACTCTATCTTAGATTTGATTACTCTATTTTGGAATAAATATCATCCATAATTTCATCAAGAGGATTTTGTTGACGATTTTTGTCTTTTACTTTACTCTTTTTTAGAAAATAAACTAAATGAAATTTTGTAGTAAATAATGAAGATATTATGTCTTGAAGTTTTAGGGGATACTTAATCATTTTTTGAGAAAATCGGTGATATTTTTTCTTATTTAGTATAGGAACTTTAGTGGCAAAGAAATCAAAACAAGCATAATAATCTGTCCATTCATATTTTTCGATTACTTGTTTAACTATCTTATTAACAAAATTATAATAAATAATTCCTTGTGTTCCTATAGTATTTCCCAAGGAATAATATTTGATTTTTTTAGAAGATTCAATATGAGCGAGTAAATCTGTTGCTAAGAAACTACCAAAACTGTGACTTATAATTATGATATCTTGATAATTATTTGAATTTAAGAAGATAGAATCTATTTGTCTCAGAAGATTTAGTCTTATTTTTACTCTTAATAGTTCTTTTCTACAATAATTATTGACAAATAGATAAAATTCTAATACCTTATTAATTTCTTTTGATTTTGCTACTCCAACAATCCACAAAAATATAAATATAATGAGTAAACTATTTTTTATATTATCAGAAGACATTGAAGGTATTGAACAGATTATTGGTTGAGTTGCTGAACATATTTGTAGCTTAACTGATTCTGGTAGTAAATGTCCATAAAAATCAGGAAAAATAAAATTCAATAAATTTAATAAAATATTTAAAAACTTGATAAGTAATTCATTGAAAATCAATTTCAATAAATCAGTTACTTTAAAATAATCAGCTAGTAATACACAAAAATTATAAAAATAGTTAACAAATTCAAAAAATAATTTTAAACAATAAAATATGATTTCTTTTATGTTTGAATCATTGGAAAGTGGAATAACAGGAATAGTTATTTTTTCAAAAAACTCATAAAGAATAGAAAAAATAACAAACAAATTAATCGTCAATATATATAAAGAAAAGATGGGAAGAAAAATAAAATAAATAAGAGAAGAAGGAGTGGTAAAAGCAGAACATATATACACTCGATAATCTAACTGTATTTGAACTTTATCAAAGCTATCACTAAAAGACGAAAAGAAGTTACAAAAATAGTTAAAAATTAATTTAAGAAAGTTCAAAATTGAATTAAATATATTACATAACAAATTCCATAAAAGAGTAAAAGTCAAATAGGCTTGATAAAATGGATTAATAGATGTCTGACTATGACCAATATAGGATGACCAATCTATTTCATAAATATGAATAGATTTATTTTCTTGACAAGAATGAGCAGTAATTGAGTTATGCTCGCATATCTCATTCTTTTGTTTTCTTTGTTGCCAAAGTTCAAGTTGATTCCAAATACCACAACTTAAAGATGATGTGCGAAAACCAGGAAATAACATCAAACCAGGAACTAAAACAATAGCTATTTTCTTCTTATTAGCTGACATTATTTTTACTCAATAAATGCCTAATTAATAACTTAATTATAATTTGTGCTTTTTAAAGCTAGAGTAAAAATTTGTTAAGATAGAAAGCCATTCATTACAATGAGGCTGGAAAGTAAAAATAGATGAAAGGCCGATCGCTTTCTCAAAAATTAATCTATCCGATGCTAGGATTATTAATCACCCTCAGTAACAGTATTTTCCCTCTATCCTCCATAAAAACAGCCACAGCAAGCAATTATTGTCAACTTTCACCCCAAGCGATCGCTCAAAAAGAAAACCTCTTAAAAAACGCTTTAAAAGGCGATCGCCAGGCACAACAAACCTATCAAACTTTAATCCAAAAACACGCCTTAGAATTACGCCGTTGTCGTCAACAAACTTGGCCCCAAGAACAAGCTATTTGGTTACGATTATACCCCTGTGACGTGCGTCCGGGTTCCATTGATGCCGTGTTAGATCGTATCGTTAGTAAAGGGTATAATACCGTTTATATCGAAACCTTTGCCAATAGTCAGGTACTCCTACCCCCCGCAGATAACCCCACCCCTTGGGATACCGTTATTAGGACACCAGGGGCCGAAAATGTGGATTTATTAGCCCAAACCATCAAAAAAGGACGAGAACGGGGCTTAAAAATGTATGCGTGGCTATTTACCCTCAATTTTGGTTACGCCTACGCCCAAAGAAGCGATCGCCAACAGGTTTTAGCTAGAAATGGCAAAGGACAAGATAGTACCAGTTATGTTCACGATGGGGCCCAGGCGTTTGTCGACCCTATAACCGTCAGGCCCAAACGGACTATTATCGCTTATTAGAAGCAGTCCTTAAACGGCGACCAGATGGCGTATTATTCGACTATGTACGCTATCCTAGAGGAACCGGAACCCACTCCGTAGCAGGAAAGGTCAAAGATTTATGGATCTATAGTTCGGCATCTCTGCAAGCATTATATAATCGCGCCATGAATAATAAAGGTCGGGATCTCATTCATCGCTACGTTACCAAAGGTTATCTAACCGTTAACGATATCAAAGAAGTGGATCAATTGTATCCTAACGAAACCGTTCCCCTCTGGCAAGGTCGCACCACATCAGAGACAGCCTTCAATCAACCCCTAAACGTCCGATATCAACGCATAAAAGACGAAATCTGGTATTTAGTGGTTGCCCATGCAGCCCAAGGTGTCATTAACTTTGTTTCCTTTGCAGAATCAATCGTTAAACGCTATGGTATTCAGGCCGGGGCTGTGTTCTTTCCTGATGGTAATCGATTAGTGGGAGAAAAGGGGTTTGACTCCCGTTTGCAAGCATGGGATCAGTTTTCTGCTTCTCTAGAGTTTCATCCGATGGCCTATGGTTTATGCAAAGATGCTAATTGTATTGTAGAACAGGTAAAACGAGTGTTTCAGATGGCTTCACCGCAAACAAAAATTACACCTGCGATCGCCGGATCTTGGGGAAAAGCTGAAGCTAACCGGCCAGCATTAGAAACCCAAATGAAGGCTATTCGTACAGCATTTCCGCAACTAAAATCGATTAGTCATTTTGCATTTTCTTGGCAAGAACCAGAAATTACTCAAACTAGAAGATCATGTCAAATTTAGAATTTAGAATTTAGAATTTAGAAATAGAAAATTATGCCAAAAATCAAGAAAAGAAAAACCAATCAACATCCTATGCAAAGGCTTTTTGAATATGCAAAAGCCTATCGTCCTCTTATTTGGAAAGCTGTCGCTTGTTCTGTTATTAATAAAATCTTTGATTTAGCCCCCCCTGTAATTATTGGTGCTGCGGTTGATGTCGTCGTTAAACAACAAGATTCTTTAATCGCACAGTTAGGGTTTAAAGATGTTTTTGTACAATTATTAATTTTAACTTTTCTATCTATTATTGTCTGGGGATTAGAATCTTTATTCCAATATATGTATGAGCGATTATGGCGTAATTTAGCTCAAAATATTCAACATGATTTAAGACTTCATGCTTATGGTCATTTACAAGAATTAGAACTTGCCTATTTTGAAGAAAGAAATACAGGACTACTTTTATCAATTTTAAACGATGATATTAATCAATTAGAGCGTTTTTTAGATAACGGTGCCAATGAAATATTACAAGTCATTACCACCGTTATTATTATCGGTGCAGCTTTTTTTATTGTCACCCCAGGAACTGCATGGATGGCCATGTTACCCATTCCTTTTATTTTATGGGGTTCGATTCGGTTTCAAAAATTGTTAGCCCCTCGTTATGCTGATGTTAGGGAAAAAGTAAGTTTGTTAAATAGTCGTTTATCTAACAATATTAGTGGAATTACAACCATTAAAAGTTTTACCACAGAAGCCTATGAATTAGACAGATTACGGCAAGATAGTCAAGCTTATCGAAAGAGTAATCAACAAGCGATCGCCTTTAGTGCAGCTTTTGTTCCTTTAATACGAATTGTTATATTAGCTGGATTTACTGCTATTTTATTATATGGCGGGATGGAAGCCGTTGATGGTAAATTAGCGGTAGGAACTTATAGTGTTTTAGTGTTTATGACCCAACGATTACTATGGCCATTAACAAGATTAGGTCAAACCTTAGACCTTTATCAACGGTCAATGGCTTCGACAAATCGGGTAATGAACTTATTAGATACCCCCTTAAGGATTCATACGGGAACCATTGCGTTACCCACAGAAACCGTACAAGGGAAAGTGAAACTTGAAAACGTTACCTTTGCTTATCAAGAAGGTCATCCGATTCTTAAAAACTTATCCTTAGAAATACCAGCCGGTCATCGGATTGGTGTGGTGGGTTCCACGGGTTCAGGAAAAAGCACTTTAGTGAAATTATTACTCAGATTATACGAAATTGATCACGGGAAAATAACCATAGATGATATCAATATTCAAGATATCTTTTTAGGAGATTTACGTAAAGCCATCGGCTTAGTCAGTCAGGATGTCTTTCTTTTTCATGGAACCGTCAAAGAGAATATTGCCTATGGAAATCCTAATGCTACAGATGCCGAAATAATGCAAGCAGCTAAACTAGCAGAAGCCCATGAATTCATAGAGAACTTGTATCAAGGTTATGATACTATTGTGGGAGAAAGGGGTCAGAAATTATCGGGAGGACAACGCCAAAGAATTGCCATTGCTAGAGCAATTTTAAAAGATCCACCGATTTTGATTTTAGATGAAGCAACCTCAGCCGTAGACAACGAAACCGAAGCCGCGATCGCTCGTTCCTTAGAAAAAATTACCACCCAAAGAACGACTATTGCGATCGCCCATCGCTTGTCCACCATTCGTCATTCAGATTGTATTTATGTGATGGAATTTGGAAAAATTGTCGAACAAGGAACCCACGAACAACTATTAGAAAAACAAGGTATTTATGCAGGGTTGTGGCAAGTACAAACTGGGGTGAGTCGTGAACATTGAACAAGAGGAATAGAGGCTTAAACTTTGTTAATAAACTTCATCATGGGAACCGATCGCTAAGAGAACAATTTCTTCAGTTTTTAGCTCAGAATTGTCCATAAACTGAAAAACAATCCGATTACTGTAGTCAATTGAACATGACCATTTATTGACAAGTTTTCCCTTAAGTTTATGGGTTTTCAAGCTAGGATCAAACGGATCATTGATTAATCGTTCTAATGTTTGTTCAACCGTCTGTTTAATTGATGGGTTTTGACGCACTAAACGTTTAAGTTGACGGATAAAGTTAGGACTCCAAACTAATTCTCGCATTCTTCTAAAGCTTTCATTAAATCACTGACTGATCCTCGCTTAACGTTTCCTTGGGCATAATCTTGTTCTGATTGTTCAATATTCTTTAGTAATTCTTGTCTTTTGTGTTCTCGTAGGCGATTTTGAATAATTGTCAGTAACATTTCTTGTTCTTCAGGAGACAAGGCTTCAACGGTTTCAATGGCTTGCTGGAAGGTTGAGGTTTTGATCATTTTCCTAATAGTGAATCTAACTCATCATTATAAAATAGTCCCCCTTTTACAGGGGACTTTAAGAGAGTCTAGATTAAGATGGGTGGCTGAATCTACCGCACCTTATCTCTTTCATTTCTTTTGTCTACAATCACTACGTCTGCCTCAGAGTCAATGTCTGTGTGCTTGGTTTCCGTAGGGGCTACTTCGCGATCGGTCTCCACCGCATCAACTCGCTCTGTTTTCCGCGCCCCTGTGGTTTCATCAAGATCCCGAGCAGCATAGATGTCAAACTCTTCGACAGGGTGATTGTGCATGATTGACGTAACTTGCTCAAGCTGTTCGTCTGTACCACTAACCATCAGTAGGTGTTCCCCAGCCTTAATGCGGTTTTCATAAACTTTGGCTTTCTCTTCAGGAATACCTAAACCAACCAAAGCACCGATAATTCCGCCTGTGGCAGCACCAATTCCTGCACCGGCAGCCGTAGAAGCGATCGCAGGAATTTCAACCCCCGCAGCCAAAATCGGACCAATACCAGGAATGCTTAACACACCAACCCCGACTAAAAAGCCACCCACAGCACCGAGGACTGTTCCAGAGGTGGCACCGGCGGCCGCTCCTTCTTTTGCTTCATTTCCATGTTCTTCAGTAACTTCTCTTGCCCCTTCGATATCATCAATATGACGGGTAATCAAAGAAACGCGATTCATATCATAGCCAGAATCTTTGATGGCTTTAAGCACTGCTTCGATATCTTCTCGATTTTTATAAACACCGACAGCCCGTTTGTAACGAGTATGGGTTTGATTGACCACGTTGGTATGTTCTTCACGAGTAACTTTCTTTTGCTGTATCATATTTTCTCCTTATTTTTGTGTTGACAACTGATTAAAAGTGACTTTAAATCAAAGTGTTTTTCTCATTGTGTTTAGCCTAAACAACAGTTCATTAATCTTCTACTGCCGAAGGAAAGACTTCTTCTGCGACAATAACAGGTCTATCGGTATAGCTTGCTTCAAACTCTGCTGCTTCTTCTTGATCTAAACCCAAATTATATTCCTGTTCTAAAACAGCCAGATCAAAATCCATTAATCGACCAGTGACTGTCACCGTTTCTCCTTCTTGTAGCGCAGTATTGTTTGACTTTAAGGCTCGGTCAACCCCGATAACCAGTAGTCCCTTATCATCAATCCAACCTTCTTCATATAATGCGAAGGTATTGGAAGAGAGAATATGACCCACATCTCCTTCGACGGCAATCACTTGATCATAGAAGGGTTGAGGATCTCCTTCAGCTAACTGTTCAGGAGTCGGTGCAAGGGCAACGGATTGAGCGATAATGGCTGGCTCAGTTTCGTAGTCTCCAAATAGCTCATTATCGAGATCCAAACCATAATCAGCTTCCACATCAGCAATGACAAATTCGACCACTTCTCCTGTCACCTGAATAGGAGTATCATCGGCCGGAAGGGTAACCGGTGTTCCAGGGGAGTTGATCACAAGGACATTCGTGCCATCTTCCCCTTGTACCGCAAAGGCTTGGTCGCTGATTTCTTCTTGAACCCGAGCGCGAATGGTCACTTCTTGTCCCACAACGATTTCCTCGCCCCCTGCCCCAGTCGCTCCTTCTAAATCATCGGTAGCGAGGTCTTCGGTGGTGACATTGGTTCTTCCTTCTTGAATGTCGTTGGGCGTGTTGCAACCAGGAAGAAGTAGTGTAGTTACACCCAGTGCAATTCCACCCAGATAGAGTCCTGCTTTTTTAGGTAAGTAAAAGCTATACTTATTTAAGTTTGACATCACTAATAAATACTTATTCTCGACAAAAAACTAAATTTAAATGTGTTTGATAAAGTACTTCAAAAAACCCATATTTCTTTCTTCAATACTACTTTAGATTTGTAGTGCATACACTCTACCTCAAGAAATATTTTTTCAATCAATCAGCTATTTTCTTCACAAAGCGTTATTCTCATATCTGATCCCTTCGATAATCCCCCAATCCCCCACACCCCCCCTGCCCCCCTTTCAAAGGGGGGTGTGGAACTACGGAACAGAATTCATTTTGATGGTAACGGCTTAAGAAAGGGTCATTGTAATAATCCTAAGTCCGGCAAAATGGTAATATTCATAGATGGTGGGCGTGTAACGCATCCCGTCCCTTCATTGACAAGAGTAGACTATGACATCTATCCGAGAACTCCATCAACAATTAGTTAACAAACAACGATCGGCTGTTGAAATTACCACAGAAGCGTTAGAAAGAATCAACGCAGTCGACTCCAAAGTCAAAAGTTTCTTAGAAGTTACTGCTGATCACGCCCTGGAAACCGCTAAAAAAGTCGATGAAAAAATCGCCAATAACGAAGAAATTGGCCTGTTAGCTGGTATCCCCATCGGTATTAAAGATAATCTCTGTACCACCGGCATTAAAACCACCTGTGGATCAAAAATTTTAGCCAATTTTGTCCCTCCCTATGAATCGACCGTCACCCAAAAATTAAAAGAGGCAGGGGCGGTTATGGTTGGTAAAACTAACCTTGATGAGTTTGCCATGGGGAGTTCTACGGAAAACTCTGGTTATCACGTCACTGCTAACCCTTGGGACCTTTCCAGGGTTCCGGGGGGATCATCTGGGGGCTCAGCGGCCGCTGTAGCTGCCTCAGAATGCGTGGTTGCCCTCGGTTCTGATACAGGGGGGTCGATCCGTCAACCGGCTTCTTTATGTGGCGTGGTGGGGCTAAAACCCACCTATGGGCTAGTGTCTCGCTTTGGGTTGGTGGCCTATGCCTCTTCTTTAGATCAAATTGGTCCTTTTGCCCGTAACGTCGAAGATGCAGCCATCTTATTAGGGGCGATCGCCGGTTACGATCCCAAAGATTCCACTAGCATCAACACCCCCATCCCCGACTATACCCAATTCCTCAAACCCTCCTTAGAGGGGCTAACCATTGGTGTGATCGAAGAAACCCTAGGGGAAGGGATCGATCCGGTGGTGGGCAAAACTGTTAGAGATGCCATCGATCATCTCAAAACCCTAGGGGCAAAAGTGGTCAATGTTTCGTGTCCCCGTTTTCGGTACGGTTTGCCAGCTTATTATATTATTGCCCCCTCAGAGGCTTCCTCTAATTTAGCCCGTTACGACGCGGTAAAATACGGCATCCGCGAAGAATCAGACACCCTCATCGATATGTACACCAAAACTCGCGCTGTCGGCTTTGGGAATGAGGTTAAACGACGGATTATGATCGGAACCTATGCGTTATCGGCCGGTTATTATGACGCTTATTATCTCAAAGCGCAAAAAGTTCGCACCTTAATTAAACAAGATTTTGACGCAGGGTTTGAAAAGGTCGATGTGTTAGTGTGTCCCACTTCCCCCACCACTGCCTTTAAAGCAGGGGAAAAAACATCTGATCCCTTAAGTATGTATCTGTCTGATTTAACCACGATTCCCGTTAATTTAGCCGGTTTACCCGGTATGAGTATTCCTTGTGGGTTCGATGACAACAACTTGCCCATTGGTCTACAATTGATCGGCAATGTCCTCGAAGAAGGGAAACTGTTTCAGGTCGCTTATGCTTATGAACAGTCCACGGATTGGCATAATCAATTACCTCCGTTACAGTAAGGAGAATAATAATAGTAATAATTGTTAGATGCTTATCTAAATGCTTATCATGGTTTGAAAATAGCATCATTAACAATTTTATTGTTACATTAAGACGCACAACTTGAGGATGATTCCTGAATGATGATTAATCTTCTATTGAAAGGATTACTAAATAGTGTCGGTGTCGGAGTGATAGCCTATCTGATTGTTTGTTCGGCCTTGATTATGGGTCAAAATCGGCTCATTTTTAAGCCTACCTTGACTCTGGACAGGACTCCTGACGATTTGGGAATGTCTTATGAAGATGTCTGGTTATCAGTGATGACTCCTCAAGGGAAAATAGAAAAAATACATGGTTGGTGGATTAACCCTAATGCTTACCCCGAAAAAGTCTTATTATATTTACACGGGATTGGGGGTAATATTAGTCATAATTTAGGCACGATTCAAACGTTTTATAATCAAGGTTTTTCGGTTTTTATTATTGATTATCGGGGTTATGGTAGCAGTAAAGGTAAGTTTCCTACAGAAGCAGAAATCTACCGCGATTCTCAAGTTGCTTGGGATTATTTAACCCAAGAACGTCGCATTAAACCGAAAAATATCTTTATTTACGGTCATTCTTTAGGGGGGGCCGTGGCCATTGATTTAGGGGTTCGTAAACCCCATGCAGCCGGCGTTATTGTGGAAAATACCTTTACTTCCATGATGGATATGGTTGACCATTCAGGGTTCATTTACAGACTATTTCCCACTAAATTATTTCTGCATCAACGCTTCGATTCTTTGGCCAAATTATCCTTATTAAAACTGCCTTTGTTGTTGATTCATGGAACCAGCGATCGCAAAGTTCCTTACCCCATGAGTCAAACCCTATTTGAAGCGGCTAGAGTCCCCAAAAAAATTCTTTTAGTCCCTGATGCTGGCCATCTTAATGTTAGTGCGATCGCCCCTGAAAAATATGTTCACACTATACAAGAATTTGAACAATTAGTGAGTCACAATCAAAGACAATTAGCTTTAGAATTTTAAAGGGGTCATTTCATCCTGATTTCATATTTATCTGTCATGGTAGATCAATGAAATTATGGTCTTTTCCCTTGACTCATGAGTGATACCCCTCAACCTACGGGTCAACTGTCCCATTCGACAGAACCCATATCTTTACTCTTAGAAGAAGCATCGTTTAACCCTTTATCTTCTTCTGGAATGCTAACCATCGGAACCCTGGTTGTTATAGGGGTTGTTCTCATTCGGAGTACCCCTTTAAAGGGTTTATTTCCTGGAAAGGTGTTAGGTAGTCTCATCAGTAAGAAAACCGTGGGATTAGGGGTTTTTATGGCGTTGACAGGGGGTATTCTTCTGGTTACCAATCAATTAAAACCAGCATCGTCTACGATGGATCACAGTGGTCATGGTGAAATGTCCCATGATGAAATGATGGCCGTGGATGGTTCCTTTAACCCCACTCCCGTCACCGTAGAAGTGGTTAAACCTCAATTATTAGAAGCTAAAGTACAATATACGGGAACCATTGAACCCTATCAGGTGGTCACCGTTTATCCGAGGGTTGCTGGACAATTAACCAATTATTCCGTTTATCCCGGCGATCGCATTACGTCGGGCCAAACTTTAGCTCAAATTAGTGCAAGCGAACTGTTTACCCAAGTGGCCGAAGCTCAAGCAGAAACCGATACCATGCGAACGGCCTTAGAAGTGAGTAAAATTGAGATATTAGAACAAAAAAATAGTATTAAACAAATAGAAGCAGATTTAGGTTATTTAAACAAAAAATTAGAACGTTTTGCCATGTTGGTGTCTGAAGGGGCGATTGCACAAGATGATTATGACGTAGTAGAAAGTGAAGTGCAAGCTAAACAGGCCATATTATCGGAAGCTAAGGTTAAATTAGCCCGTTTAGAGGCAAAAGTAATCAATGATCAAGCTAAAGTGCAACAAGCTAAGACAAAGGTTGCTACAGCTTCCGTTATGTCCAGTTACACTCAAATAGAAGCCCCAGTTACCGGTATTGTTCAAGAAAGAATGGTCGATCCGGGTATGGTAGTCCAACCAGGGATGGGAATCTTGAAAATAGGAGATTATAGTCGCATTCGCTTGCAAGCGAATGTCGCGCAACATGATGCCACCAATATTCGTATAGGAACCCCCATTATTGCCAAAATTCCTGGCACAACTGTTACGATTAATGGCCAAGTTACCAGTATTTTTCCCCAAAGCAACAGTCAAACCCGTACCGTTACCGTCGAAGCAGTGGTTAACAACCCTGGGGGGGAGTTGCGATCGGGCCAGTTTGTGGAGATGGAGTTGATCACCCAACGTCAACCCAATGCGTTAATGGTTCCCTCTTCTGCTGTGGTGACGTTTGAGGATAACCCGGCGGTGTGGGTGGTGAATGGGGAGACAGCCACTCGCAAATTAGTTACATTAGGGATGATAAGTGGTAATAATATTCAGATTTTGCGAGGACTACGACCAGGAGATGCTGTTATTACCACAAGCCATCATAAGTTAATAGAAAATGCTACAGTAACAGTCATTAATCAAGGGAATAAGCCTTTAATTTCAAATAATACTAGAATAAGTCAGCATAATGTTAGTATTAATTTAGTTAGTTCTCCAGCAGTTAAGATCGGAGATGCTCAATTTATCTTTGAAGTTATTGATAGTAAAACCAAAAAAAATTTACAGGTTAAACAGTTAGATATTAAAGCGACAATGCCCATGAAAAATATGGCTCCCATGACGGCAAAAGTTGAAGTTAACCCTGAGTCACAAACAGGGAAATTTAAAGCAGAAACCTTTTTAGGAATGAAAGGAGAATGGACAATTTCTGTTGATATTAAAGATGATAATTATCAAGGCAAAAAAGACTTTAATATTGTAGTTGAATAGGTTTATTGTTACTTATTGACAATGGGCAATCGTTAAGAAAAAATTAAGCTATTGAATTATTATTTTATTTATGCTAAAAATATGGACGACATAAATTAATTGTCTCTTCTATAGAATAAAAGGAAAAAACATGAAGAAAATCATTACTTTAATTTTACCGATTAGCATATTAATGGTTGCTTGTGGTTCTCCTTCTACTGATAGTCAAACCCAGTTAGAAACTGCCCCTGAAACGGAAACAACTGCAACAGAAGAAAACGTAGAAACTACCCCTGAAACTGACATAACTGCAACAGAAGAAAATACCGTCATGGTTGCTTTAGCCAGTCCAGAAGAAGAGATTTCGATGGGAGATGCAGAACTAATTTTAGAAGTTAAAGATAACACTTCTGGGGAAACTGTACCCGTTGAAAACATCGAAGTGAGTTCAACAATGCCCATGGAAGGAGAAGAACCCATGATTTCCAAAGTAGAGATTGAACCCACAGAAACCCCTGGACAATTTAAAGTTAAAACCAATTTTGGTATGGCTGGAACTTGGAATTTGGCAGCCAAGGTTAAAGACGCAAACTATCAAGGGGAAAATGAGATTGTTGTAGAAGTTAAATAACCGTAGGGTGGGCAAAGCCAGAATTGAGGTAAACTAATCTAGAATATAGATATCTTGCCCACCTAATAATAATCATGATAAGGGTGGGTAATAATCATGAGTTAACATTAAATCAAATTAATTATTCCCTTTGCCCACCCTACTATTTAATCTTATTCTGGTGGGCAATGATGGTAAGTTAATATTAAATCAAATAAGTTTCCCCATTTGCCCACCCTACTCGCCGACTTGGTTGATAATATTAGAAAAATCTGGTGTTTTGGTCGACTTACCGTGACAACAACAACCCCATTCTAAAGAATAAAAACCTCTTTTTAGCCATTGATGAAAGCTGGAATATTCCCAATGATGGGGACAAGAAACTAATCCATGTTTAACAGGATTATAATGAATGTAATCTAAATGAGTTTTTAAATCTTTTTCATTTCTAATTGTATGTTCCCAAAAACGTCTTTGCCATACATTACTTTCTCTGTGTTTGCGTCGTGACTCAGAAATGTTATTTACTGATCTTAACTGTCTGCCAATAGAACGAGTCAATAAAACTTTCATCCGTGAAATCCGTTGAGAATAGTTACTATCATGTTTAGGTAATGACCAGATAAAATGTAAATGATTAGGTAGAATCACCGCCCCAATGATATCAAAAGGCTTTTCTTTTTTAACTTGAGAAACAGCAAGACGTAATTTAGCAACGTAATCAGGATCTTTAAATAAAGGAATACGTTGATAAGTTACAATCGTTAAAAATACTGTACTACCTTTAAGATATAAACGACGGTAATTTGACATCTGAAATCTATTGAATTGAAGTGAAAATGATTTTAGAGTAACTAAACTTTTCCAGTCAAGGTCATTTATAAAACTATCGTATCCGTAGGGTGGGCAAAGCCAGAATTTAGATGAATTCATCTAGAATATAGATATATTGCCCACCTAACACCTAGTAATCAGGGTGGGCAATGATTGTCAGTTAATATTCAATCCAATAATTTACCCCATTTGCCCACCCTACCATGAGTATTTGTAAAATTATCTTATTCGTAGGATGGGCAAAGCTAACTTAGAAATTAGTCAATTAAAATATAAATATCATTGCCTACCCTCCTATTTCATCCCTATTTCATAATTATCTGTCACCTTATTAATAATGGTTTATTGGTGGGCAATTATCTTCACTTACTCATTAATATGAACAGTTACAGTGTTTGCCCACCCTACGTTTTGTAATCTAGATGAAAACCTTTCTCACTCGGTGGTCTATTCGTAACCCTGTTATTACCCTTGCGCTATATATTGGGGTGATCATTTTATCTATTCTTACCCTTATTATTATCCCTGTGCGGATGATGCCTTATGTTGAGAGTCCCCTGGTAGCTGTGATCACCATGGCCGCGGGACAAACCCCCACAGAAATAGAAACCTACATCAGTAAACCCATTGAACAACGTCTGACGGTATTGGATGGGGTGAGGTTTATCAGATCCAGTTCTCAACAAGATATGTCTTTAGTGACTATTCAGTTTGCTTGGGGGGGAGATATTGATAGGGCAGTGCAAGAAGTCCAAAGTGTGATGAAGGCAGCCGAAGGTGATTTACCTCTAGATGGCATAAATACCCGTTCTCACTGGGTTTTGCCTATAGATCCCCTAAATCGCCCTGTTTTGACTTTAGCTTTGAAAGGGGAAGGGTGGGACTCGGTACAGTTACGGGAGTTTGCCGATAATACTTTAGTCGATCGCCTGACACAAGTAATGGATGTGCAAGCAGTGTCTATTTTTGGGGGATATCGCCGACAGTTACAGGTGATCGTTGATCGCCAAAAGTTAGCAGCTTATGGGTTATCTATCCTCGATGTTCGGGATGCCATCGATAAAAACAACGTTAGCGAGGGTGCAGGGGTCTTAACGAGGGGGGATACGGAAATCTTAGTTAGGGCGGATGATAGAGCCTTAAATGCCCAAATGGTGCGAGATTATCCCCTGTATGAGATGGGAGGTAGAATAGTCTATCTTCGGGATGTGGCAGAGGTCAAAGATACTTATGAAGAGAAACGCAGTGGTTATCGTTACAATGGTCAGTCAGCGTTAGCCGTAAATATCATTCAAAAACCTGATTCTAGTTCCCCGAAGGTGATAGAAAGGGTACGGAAAGAATTAGCAAAAATTGAAGCGCAGTATCCAGGAATTGAATTTCAAGAGGCTTATGATAATTCTTTTTTAGTGGGGTTAATAAAAGATAGTACCACGGGAGAATTATTAATTAGTGTTTTGTTGGCAGGGATTGTTATTTTAGTTTTTTTAGAAGATTTTCGGGCAACAGCTATTGTCATGATTTCTATCCCGATGTCTTTAGCGTTATCCATGCTGCCTTTTATTCCTATTTCTATGTCCTTAAATTCCTCAACTTTGGTGGGAATGATGATGGCGATCGGAAAATTAGTGGATGATTCTATTATTGTGATTGACTCCATTGATCGTCATTTAAAGTTAGGAAAAAGCCCCAGAAAAGCAGCCATTGAAGGGACGGGCGAGGTTTTTTTAGCTAGTGCAGCAGCCAGTTGTACCATGATTGTCGCTTTATTACCGACGGTTTTAGCCGGTGGTTTGACGGGGTTAATGTTTGTGGGGTTAGTGTATCCTATGGTGTTTGCTTTTATTTCATCGTTGTTAGTTTCTATCACATTAATTCCCCTCTTAGCTGTCTTTTTTCTAAAACCTCTAGGTAAAACTAAAAATAAAAAAAAAACCTGGTTACAATGGTTACTTAGTCCTTTCAGTTATGGGTTTATTGCTCTAGAAAAAGGTTACGGCTGGTTATTAAATCTTAGTTTGAAAAATCGAGAAATCACCTTAGCTATAGCAGGAGCATTTATTGTTTTAGCCTTTGCTTTATATCCATTTATTCCACAAGAAATGATGCCATTAGGGGACTCAGGACAGTTTATAGCAACCCTAGAACTAGAACCAGGGGTATCTTTTCAAAAAACCAATGAAACAGCCAAACAATTTGAAAATATTATCTTAGAACAGCCAGAAATTGATAAAGTTTCCTCAGAAATAGGCTTTGAATTTACCCGCAATAGTACCTATTTTAGTGCTTATAGTATGGGTGGGGTCAACTCTGCATCAATGATAGTTACTCTCAAACCCGTGGGGGAACGACAACGGGATATTTGGCAAGTCATGGATGCAATAGAAACCCAAGCTAACGCAACCATACCAGGAATACGACGCATTGCCATGAAAGAGATGGGGGTAGATGTCATGGCCACTTCGGCTGGCCCTATACAAATTGCTGTTTATGGCGAAGATTTGAGCATTTTACACGATTTAGCCCAACAAGTTTTAACTATTGCCGAAAATAATCCCGATATCGTCATGACGCACACCAGTTCTAGTTTAAACCAACCGGAATATCAACTAAAAATTGATCGTCGTCGGGCCCAAGAGTTGGGGTTAAGTTTAGCAATGGTCACAGAACAAGCAAAATACGCTTTAAATGGGGGATATACCCGTAGTTTTTATAATCGTCCTAATTTACGGCAAAATACCATCTTAGTGCGCTACAATCAGCAAAATAGGGGCAATTTTCAAGATTTAGCTTCCACTTACATCACCACACCCAATGGGGAACAAATACCCTTATCAATGGTAGCAAGGTTAGAACCTTCTCAGGGACCCACGTTAGTGGAGAGGGTTAATGGCCGTCGGGTTGTCTACGTTAATGGCTTCTATCGTAAGCGTAATCCTGCCTCAATGAACTTGTCAATGGCAGTAGCGATGCAAGCAGCAGAAGAGATTACTTTTCCCCCTGGTTATGGGTTAGACTCCATGGGGGATATGACAGATATGATGATTGAATTTGATCGTCTATTAAAAGGTTTAGTGGTTTCTTTAGTGTTAATTTACCTTATTTTAGTGATTCAATTTGGTTCATTTATTCAACCTTTGGTGATGATGTTATCTATTCCTTTCGAAAATTCTGAAAGTTGGTTTTATCCTTTTCAGCGTATCGAACGCGCTCTTTACATCGCTGCACGTTTAGGAAAAAATAAAGAATTTTTTAGTAATGTGATCAATTATATTGAGCATCTTTTAGATAAATACCAAGGAGAAGATCCACTCTTTTTCTCTGCTAAACTTATGAAACTTTTACAACAACAACGTTTAGGTGATTTTAAAAAATACGCTCAAATGTCAGAAAAAGCTGCTCAACAATCAACACAATGGGATAGAGCAAGAGAATACTGGGAAGTAACGAGTCGATGGTATGCACTAAATAAAGATCAAGAAAATCAAAAGCGTATTCAAATAAACATAGCAGAAACCTATGTAGAAGAAGCTAAAATCGCAGTGTCAAATTCAACACCAAACTATATGAGGGCAACTTTATGTCTTCAAAAAGCAATAGAAGCATATAGAAAAATCGGAGGAACAGGAGAAAGACGAGAAGAATTACATAAGTTACTTCTTGAATATCAACCTCAGTCAATGTCTGAGATGGGGAAATTTTCTCAAAAAATTGATACCCGTCACATCGCTGAAAATGTGATAAAACAGGTATCAGGCAAAAGCTTCCAAGAATCAATCATACAGTTAGCTTTAATGGGTTGTTCTCCTTCTGTAAAAGATTTACGATTACGAATTCAGGAGGATATTCGGGATCATCCTTTCATATATACCATTGACGGAACTCTTCTGAATAGCGAAAGTGGAAAAAATGTAGCGAAAATTCCTTCTATTATTTCAGATGACTCTGAAACGTCAGAAAAAGCACTCGTCCTGAATTAATAGAAATATTTGGGGAAGATATTGTTTTTGACTTGAAAGGATTATTAGTTGATCGATGTGGTAATAATCTCCGCAATCAAATGGCACATGGATTACTTGGATATGAGGATTTTTTCTCGGCTATGAATTGTTATTTATGGTGGTTAACATTACGCTTGTGTTGTCTCCCCATTATAAAATTATAAATATTAATTTTCTTGGAAACTGTGTATATTTTATAGTCAACATTATGTTATGAATTAAACTATTCAAAGCATGAAAAATTCTAACTTGATCATTAGATTGCATTTTCTGTAAATAACGTTCTGCTTGTCTTAAAAGAATATAATCACGCAAAATCTTCTCCTAATAATTGACGCTTTAATTCTTGAGAATTAATACCCTTATCTTTTCCTGAAATATAATCTTTCCAAGCAGATTCACTTTGCTGAAGTTCTTCACTAGAGATGTATTCATCATCATCTACTTCTTCTTTTAAATCATTTTCAAAGCCAACAATATTTAATAATTTTTTAGTCGCTTCATTATCTTCTTTTTCTACTAAATAAGCCAAAAAATCAGCAACAACTATAAGCTTTTCTTCTGATAGTTGCTCAATATAGGACTGAATTTGCTGGCGAACTTTTAGATTACTCATAAATAAGTTATTCTATATCTTAATAATATAATATCACACATTTAGGTTATTGATCCTTAATTTCATAGGTTTGAGAAAAAAGCTAACATAACAGTGCGATCGCTTGCTTAAGAAGACTAATTAACCGAGAAATTTTAAGAATTGTAGGGTGTATTAGCGTAGCGTAATACACCAAAAAACTCGATTCCGATGCGTTACGGCATAAAAAAGTAGAGGAATTAACCCACAAATTATAGTTTACCTAACACACCCTACTTTAATAAAAGATCAATGAAGAAAATAGTAACAAAAAAGTTTGCTATAATAGTTGATAATATTTATCCATTTTATAACTAAAGTTTATTTACTTAACTTTAAACAAATATATGCGTATTTTATTAGTTGAAGACGAACCAGACTTAGGCAGTGCCATTAAACGGGCTTTAATTCAACATAACTATATCGTAGATTGGGCGCAGGATGGAGAAGAAGCAAATGATTTGATAGAAATCGGATTAAACCTTTATACTATCGGTATTTTTGATTGGTTATTACCGAAAATATCAGGCATTGATTTAGTCAAAAAAATTAGACAGCAAAACAGTTCTTTACCGATTCTAATCTTAACAGCAAAAGACAGAGAAGAAGATAAAGTAATTGGTTTAGATGCCGGTGCCGATGATTATTTAGTAAAACCCTTTGGAATGGCGGAATTATTAGCAAGATTACGAGCATTACAACGTCGTTTCCCCACCATTAACCCTCAAAAGTTAACCGTAGGAAATATAACTTTAGACTACAGTAATTATACAATTTTCTATAAAGATAAAATAGGAAATAATCAACCGATTCTTTTAACTAATAAAGAATTTCAACTATTAGAATATTTCATGAAACATCCTAATCAAATTGTTACCCGTGATCAGCTTCTTTCCCAACTCTGGGAATGGGGAAATGAACCGATGAGTAATGTAGTTGCCGCCCAAATCCGCTTGTTAAGACGTAAATTAGAACCATGGGGTATGGAAAATTGTATTGAAACTGTTTATGGATTAGGTTATCGTTTTTTAGTTAATAATTAATTGTTGATTTATGTTGTTTAAAACTGACGATTCAAAATTATTTCAACAAACAAAATTACGTTTAGCCAGTTGGTATATTGGTGGGATTAGTCTGATTTTAGCCATTATTGGTTTTGGGGTATATGAAGCCATTATTCATGCTCATCGTATCACCGTAGAAAAAGAATTAAAGACCGTTGCCGGAACCCTTCATGATAATTTTGAGATTATTCTTGATACTCCAGGAAAATTAAGTGACGACGTTGAACAGTTTTTTCCTAATTTATGTCTTGTTAATGCGTCTTGTCCTTCTTTAGATAATATTTCTAATTATCGTATTGGAACCATTGACAATGGACAATATTACTTACAAATTTTTGATCTTTCTCATTATTTAATTGCCTATAGTCGAAACTATCCCGAAGGATTATCCTTAAAAGACCAGCCAGATAAACAGATAATTATTAAAGATGATCAAGGAATACGCTATTTACAAAAATCTCATTTATTACACACCAATACAGGAGAAAACTGGGGCTATCTACAAGTTTCTAGAAGTCTTGAAGATTTTGATAATTACTTGAAAATGGTAGCCTTAATTTTATTATTAGGATTTCCTTTGGCTATTATTTTAATTGGAATTTCTGCCTGGATTTTAACAGGAATGGCTATGAAACCCATTGCTAAATCTTATCAGCAGATTCAACAATTTACAGCCGATGCAGCCCATGAATTAAGAACTCCTTTAGCTGCTATTTTAGCCACCATCGAATCAACTTTGATGATGTCTCATTTACCCAAACAAGAATCTATCGATACGTTAGAAACAGTTTCAAGACAAACTAAAAGATTATCTAGTTTAGTATCAGATTTATTAATGTTATCTCGTTTAGATTGGCAGTTAAATCTTACGACTAATCATTCCTTAAAACAAGAAACAATTTGTCTAAATGATTTAATTGAGGATTTGTTAGAAGAGATCGCTTATTTAGCGGTTGCATCAAAAATAACGGTAACGTCACAAATTAACGTTAAATCTTCCTTAAAAATCAAAGGAAATACTGAACAAATTTATCGTTTATTATTTAATTTAGTCATTAATGCTATTCAATATACTCCGATAGGGGGTCAAGTTAAAATTATTTTAGAACAACATAATAAATGTGCAGTAATTCAAGTTCAAGACACAGGAATAGGCATTGATAATAAGGAATTACCTCATATTTTTGAACGATTTTATCGCATTGATAAAGCTCGTTCTAGAGAAAAAGGGGGTTCAGGGTTAGGGTTATCTATCGCTAAAGCCATTGTTACTGCCCATCACGGAACCATTCAAGTCAAAAGTACCGTGAACAGAGGAAGTCTTTTTACGATTCAGTTACCACTGTTAGGTCAATTTTAATGTGAGTTTATCCCGAACTCCAGTTAGTTATTATTTTTCGTTTTGTGAAGAAGAATTATTTTGAGCCTGATTAAAGGCTTGGCGATCGGGAAACAAAGTACATAATAATTGATTAATATAAACTTGACCCACCACAGGGGCAGTATTATTGTTCTTATCAGCAGGGATATTCGGTTTTGTGGGAATTTCAGGAATTTCCGGAACGTCTGTTACTTCTTCTATTTCGGGTTGGGAGTCTGCCCATAAGTCTTCCATTTCTTGGGCAAATTCAGGCTTATTGGAGCTAGTTTTCTGCGTTTGGGACTCTTCCTTTTGATGATTGGCAGTTAAATGACCATTGTCTGTCAAACCATTACCATTATTCTCTGCTTTGATTGCTGGTGAGGACTGACTTTCTTTTTCGGGAAACTGACGAGAAGTATCACCGATTAATGATCCGGCTTCGATGGTGGTTCCTGACTCAAGAGAAGTATTAATCACCGTTGTACAAGAACCAAGACAGACATTTTGACCAATGTTACCTTGACCAACAATGAGAACTCCCGCCCCTAACATCGCACCGGATTCTATTTCAATGTCTCCTTTATAGGCATTAATTAGGGTTCCCATACCGATACAGGCCCCTGGGTGGATGACGATACGACAATTAGGCGCAGCTTGTAAAATGGTTCCAGGTGCGACAACAGCACCCTCATGAATAATAACCTCACCCATAATCGAAACTTCTGAGCGACTGGGTGGCTGAATAAGGGGTAAAGGCATCAGATTATATTAAATAGCTTATGACATGGGAAGAAAGGTTGAGATGAGGGGATGATGCAATACTGCTTGGATAAGAATCAATGGTTTTCTTCTGAGAAAGCAGGGGAGTAGGGAGTAGGGAGTAGGGAGTAGGGTTTTCAGTTTTCTCCCCCGCCCCCTGCTCCGGTGCTCCCTTGCAGCATTAACCAACAACTTTCTGTTAACCGAGCAGTATTGGAGGATGATGAGACTTGCAAGGAAATCTCTCCACCACCCGATCACCTCATAACCTCACCACCTCGTCACTAAGGACGTTGAATAATGGTTTCTAAGACACGCCGTTTGGCTTGAGGATCAATCCCAATCAAACGAACATATTCCCCTTGATGGTCTGCTAAACATCCCTCTAACGCTGCAATGACTTCGCTTTCACGGGTACTATCGATAGGGGAGCAACTTTGCCAAGATTTGGTACGGAAACGACGCTTATCCGCGTGTTCTGTGCCGATTTTATAACCTTGGGAGAGTAAGGAACGCACTTGGGTAACAGCTTCGCTGGTTAAATTACTGGTGGCTACCCGACCATTGCCATTGCTACTGGCTGAATAACTACGAGTTGTAGACGGTGCGGAGGCTGTGGCCGTAGCAGTGGCTGTTCTGTTACTACTGCGACTGATAGCATCTTCAGGCCGTTGAATAATGGTTTCAGCCACCCGTCTTCTGGCTTTGCTATCAATACCAATCAAGCGAACATATTCCCCTTGATGCTCGGCTAAACAGTTTTCTAGGCCGGCAATGACTTCGCTTTCATGGGTGCTATTGATAGGGGAGCAACTTTGCCAAGATTTGGTTTTAAAACGACGCTTGTTAGCGTGTTCTGTGCCGATTTTGTAGCCTTGGGACAGTAAGCCACGAACTTGGGCGATCGCCTCAGCACTTAAGCCACCACTGGCTGTTGCTGCGCTGCGTTTCCCTGCGCGAGGGGAGGCAACCCGACTATTGCTTTGAATGGTACCGGGTTCCCCTGGCCGTTGAATAATGGTTTGAGAAATTCTCCGCTTGGCGTTAGGGTCAACTCCAATTAAGCGAACATATTCCCCTTGATGTTCCGCTAAGAGTCCGTTTAATTGGTTGATCACCTCAGATTCTCGCTTACTGTCAAAAGAGGGTCCAGTTAACCAGGATTTTGTTTTAAAGCGACGGGAACTAGCATATTCTGTGCTAATTGTCAAGCCCTGATGTAGTAA
>NZ_PRLH01000084.1 GCF_003013815.1 Cyanothece sp. BG0011
CTTAGCAATACCTTGGTCATCGATCGCCACAAAGGCCCCTTCTTCTAGTCCAATGCCATAATGGTCAAGTTGATTATTATCTTCATAAATGACCTTAGCTAATAAACCCAATAGCCTTCCATAGCGAGTTTCTGGATTCCATTGATTGAGTCGATCTAAATGGGTATCTGTCAGCACTTGGTGTAGGTAAGGGACTTGCAGAAAATCACTTCGATGAATATGTTCTTTGACTTCTCCAAGGTTTAAAAACGCCGGGATTCTAAGCGGTTAAGCTTCAATGGGCTGAAGCCACATTTCCGCTTGCTTACGATATGATCGAGATAGTCCATCAAGCTCATAGCGTTTAGGAACAGTCAAACATTCCTTAACCACCCTGGCTAGGTTTATTCCTAGCTGTGTGGCTACCTTTTTTAACAGATTTGCTGCTGCTGAATATCAGCGTTTACTAACCAGCCTTTAGCTGTTTTATATAATCCACGCTTAAATCGTTTCCCTGAAAACTTATACCCTTTGGGTTTTTCACCATAATTCGGACTAATCATCATCAAGGAAACTGGCTTTTGAGCTATACGCTTCATCAATTTCAGTAAAGATAATTCCTACTGATTCAGCTAATTGTTGAATACGATTTTAAGTCTTGCCGTTGGAATTTGTACAAAGTTTTGATTATTAGTTTTCCCTATATTAATTGACTCTTTTTGTCTATCATTCCAACCAAAAACAATGTTACCAATTTGATGTTTTAAGCAGTAATTAATGACAAACCTTGCTGCTTTATTAATAGCGTCTCTCATTTGACAGTTACGCCTGTGAGTGACCTGCTCTAATTTATCATCCCAGTAATCTTGGATTTTCCCTGTTTATACTTAGCGACAAAGCGATTATATCTCTGATTAATTGACTTAATTCTTCTACCATTGACAATAAAAGATTTACCTTTGGTTGTTACAGAACTAAGCCAATTGTCAACCCCATGATCAATGGCAAGAGCATGAGAATAATCAAGGTTAGAAGCTTTGACCAACTGAGTTTTATAGACATATTCTGCCCATAATTTACCATTTTGAGGAACAATTCTTATCTCTGCTATATCTAAGAATTGAAAATTAGCTCCACTAGGAATAATAACTGATGGGTTTTCTAATTCTTTTCTTTGAGAATTGGCGATAGGCAATGACAAATTCTGATCTGTGGTTCATAACGAATGTTTTGAGAAGTAAAAGCAACTTGATAAAGCCCTTTTTTGCGATAATTAGGGATTTTAGGTTTGTCTTTTAATTCTCCATTAAACCACATTGGTAAAAGCTTGTTATATCCTTTTATGGCTTCTACTACTAACTTAATAGTCTGTTGTCCTTGTTGACCTCCTATTGCCTGATAATGGACGTTATCTTTAAAATCTTTACATAATTGAGCATAACTAACTTTAATCCGTCTTAAACGAGGACTTCTTCTGTAATTATCATTGTTATCAAACCAAGTTTTGTAATTAAGTTTTCAAGTAATCTTGACGAATTGAAAATAAAACAGAGTTATATAGTTTATTTGATTGCTCACAACACCATAAAAGGTAAGCGTGAGCCTCATCATCTATATTACCTGTTAATAAGATTTTCTGAGTTTGGTAATTCATGTTATGATTATAGCGTTTTGCAATGGCATTGCCAATATGGTCAAGAAAACTTTACAATTAGATTAAGTGATAAAAGATTAGCTAAACTAAGACTTTATGCACAACAAAAAGATAAGACTATGACACAAGTTTTGGAAGAGTGCATCGATAAACTTAGATTGGATACGGAGGTTAAAACCTCCGTTCGCGTCTTTAATCAACCTTTTAGACTCTTTAATGGCCATGGAATTAAGAAGTCATTTAGAACGGGATCTGGGTTATCTGCGTCCCTCGAACAACTGTTAGGCGATCGCAGTATTCAACAACTGCCAGCAGTTTGCAAGAACAAATTACCATTACTCAGATGACAACTTCAACCCAAACAGTAACCATGAGGACTTTGAGGAAATGACATTGTAACAGTGATCACTTACCAGTTATCAGTTATCAGTTAGGAAAATTAGTGAATATGAATTTAATCAATTATTAACAGAATTATCTCAAGCTGTGTTCAACTTTGGACGGAAAATGATCAATTAAAAATCCGTGCAGGTAAAGGAGTATTAACGGACGAATATAAAGCATTACTCAAGGAAAATAAAACAGATATAATAAAGCTTTTACAACAAAATAAGCAAGCAAAAAATACTGGCTTACCCCCGATTATTGCCGATCCTGAGCATCGTTATCAGCCCTTCCTTTAACGGATATGCAGCACGCTTTCTGGGTGGGTCGCATGGGAGTTTTAGAATTAGGCAATGTCGCCAACCATGGTTATTATGAAATTGAAGGATATGATTTAAATTTAGATAGTTTAAACTGGGCATTAAACCAACTGATTAACCGTCATGATATGCTACGAGCAGTTATGTTACCCGACGGAAGACAACAGGTATTAAAAGAAGTTTCTGACTACAAAATTAAAACCACAGATTTAAGAAAAAAAGATCAAAATACAATTAATAAGTATTTAAATAGCATTCGTCAAGAAATGTCTCACCAAGTTTTACCCTGGGACAAATGGCCATTATTTGAATTTCGAGCAACCCTTTTAGACGAGAATAAAATCAGGTTACATATTAGCTATGATTACAAATTTTTGATGCTTGGAGTCTCTTTAGATTATTTGAAGAATGGTTTCAACTCTCTCAAGATTCTCAAGCCAGTTTACCTAATTTAGAGTTTACCTTTCGGGACTATATTTATGCTGAAAAGCCTTACAAGAAACGGAACTTTATCAACAATCCCGTGATATTGGTTAAGTCGAATTTCCAGTTTACCCCCTGCCCTGATCTCCCTTTAGCCAAAATCCAACCACTATTAAAAAACATCAATGTCAACGGTTTAAGGGTGAATTGGATCGTCGTACTTGGCAACAGTTAAAACAACGGGCCAAACAGTTGGGCATGACCGGATCGGGGTGTTACTGGCTGCCTTTAGTGAAGTGTTAACCGATGGGGAAAAAGTCCCAATTTACCTTAAATTTAGCCTTATTTAACCGTCTTCCCTTTCATCCTGACATTCACAACATTTTAGGGGACTTTACCTCTGTCACTCTTCTGTCTGTGGATAACTCAGCCCTAGACACCTTTCAACAACGGGCCAACGACTGCAACAACAACTATGGCAAGACCTGGATCATCGCTATTTAGTGGGGTTCGGGTGATGCGAGAATTAAACCGTCTTCGCAGAGATGTTCCCACGCTATGCCATTGTTTTTACCAGTACCCTAGGGTTTGAAGC
>NZ_PRLH01000192.1 GCF_003013815.1 Cyanothece sp. BG0011
ATAAAGATGTTCGAGGATACCAGTGTCAAAGATGGAAACACAGATAACCCTTTTCTAATCGAAGAAATGGTGGAGACATCTAAAACCCAGACTTCCTCATAAAATGTTGGCCAATTAAATTGTAGAGATGGAGGCTTGGTTAAACCAAGCCTCCATTTTTTTGACTCGAAAAGATAAAATTTTTACAGAAATCCCTTGGCAGATTGGTCAATTAACGTTATTATTAACCAGCCCTGAATCGAGTAAGGAATTTTCAACGCTGGGAAATTGGTATTTTGTTAATCCCAGTCTGTCCAACCTACTATGATCTCAACCATAGGGAGACGATCGCTCCTCTTGAACATTTCAGGGTCTAGGATAGAGAAAATCATTTTGGTTGTCAATCAATGTCCTCATCTCCTGATATCATGACTGCTGTGTCAATTAAACAACAGCCTCCCTCTAAAATGCACGGGCCCATCGGTGAACCATCAACTGAATCGACACCAGTATTTGCTTTGAAAGAACTGGTGGCTAGTCTGTATCGAGAACAAAACAAAGTTCAAAACTTATTAAGTTCTCTGGGGTTTGCCCTGCGAAGTTTTAATAATCTCAATCAATTTTTAGAATTGACCCCTTTGATGGCAGCCAGAGTCACCGATGCTGATGGGAGTGCCTTAATGTTATCGAAACGTCAAAACCATGTCTCTCTTGAACAAATACATTGTCAAGATCATCAAATGGCTCAAGACATTCGAGGCGTTATCAACGGTATTATCGATCAAACTAATAATAAACAAGCCACACCGGGAATTATCCCTATGTTTAGATGAGAAAATTCGTCAAGCATTAGGAAAAAGAATTCGTCTTTATAGCACCCCGATTTTAGTTAAAAATGTGGAAAGGGGACGCATTTATGTCTTTAGTAGTGACCCCGAATATGTATGGACTCAAACCAGACGAAAATTGCTACAGTTAGTCGCGGATCAAACCTCAGTGGCCATCGCTAACAATGAATTAACAGTAGAATTACGGTCCAAAGAAAGACAAGATCGAGAACTAGAAATTGCCTCAGAAATTCAACTGCGGTTATTACCCCGTCAATGTCCAGTGATCGACGGTATAGAATTGGCCGCCCGTTGTCAAACCGCCAACCGAGTGGGGGGAGATTATTACGATTTTATCCCCACTAATTATGATCAATTACGTCAAGATCAAGAAATTAAACCAGGGGATGCGGCCACCTTGGTTCCTTGGAGTATTGTGATCGGGGATGTCATGGGAAAAGGGGTTCCGGCTGGCTTAATTATGACCATGACCAGAGGAATGTTACGAGCAGAAGTGTTAAACCGTCATTCCCCGGCTCGAATCCTACAACATCTCAATCGCGTCATGTACGCTGACTTAGATAATTCTCATCGCTTTGTCACCTTATTTTACTCCGAATACGATCCCCAAACAAAAATACTGTCCTATAGTAATGCAGCCCATAATCCTCCCTTACTATGGCAAACAGCAAGCCAAACCATTAAAAAACTCGATACCGATGGGATGTTAATTGGATTAGACCCCAATTCTCAATACGAAGACGGACAAACTCAACTGGCTCCTGGGGATACGATTCTTTACTATACCGATGGTTTCACCGATGCCGTGAATCAAAAAGGTCAACGCTTTGATGAAGAAAATCTGATCAAAGTCTTTGAAGAAGGATGTCAACGCTATGATAGTCCTCAAGGCATTCTTGATTACCTGTTTGAGCAAATTAAAGCATTTATTGGCTCAGGACATAATAACAGCGATGACATGACTTTAATTGTGATACGGGTGAAATCAACTCAATAAAAGACGGAAAAATCTGAGCTAACTTTCGATCTTGATGTCTGACACGATTAAATATCTAAGGCTGTTTTATGCTGTTGTTTGAACCGACCATTCATCTAAACTGGCCCCATTTTGCCTTGTGGTCAGAGCCTTTATCATTATTTCATAATCCCCCGATGGAGGTGACTCACTTGTTTGCCCAAAAAATAGAAGATCCCCAAATCATTGAAAAAATGCAAAAATCTTGGAGAAATTTTATTGAGTCCGGTCAAGTTTGGGCTTTGGGGATTGGTTTTGTTTTGGGATATATATTCCGAACCTTCACTTCTTAAGACAGATTAAAGTTAAGTTTATTATTATTGACAAGGGTTGACCGTGACACAAAAAAAGACTTGGAGCGATCGCTTTGAAGGTAGTTTACACCCTGCGATTGTCGAATTCAATGCTAGTATTACCTTCGATATTGAACTGATTGAATATGATTTAACGGGGTCCATCGCCCACGCTAAAATGTTGGCGAAAACGGGCATCATCAGCGAAGCAGAAGCCCAAAAATTAGTTAATGGATTAGAACAAATTCGTCAAGAATATCGAGATGGCAATTTTACCCCAGGTATTGATCAAGAAGATGTTCACTTTGCCGTAGAAAGACGTTTAACCGAATTAGTGGGAGATGTGGGTAAAAAACTCCACACAGCAAGATCCCGTAACGATCAAGTCGGAACGGATATTCGTCTTTATCTACGGGATCAAATTCAACAAATACGGGAATACATCAGAGCCTTTCAACAAGTCTTATTAACCCACGCTCAAGAAAATGTTGAAACCCTAATCCCTGGTTATACCCATCTACAACGGGCCCAACCCATTAGCCTCGCTCATCATCTTCTCGCTTATTTCCAAATGGCCCAACGAGACTGGGAACGCTTAGGAGAAATTTATACTAGAACTAATGTTTCTCCTTTGGGCTGTGGGGCATTGGCTGGCACAACCTTTCCCATTGATCGCCATTATAGTGCCGAATTGTTAGGCTTTGAAGAGGTGTATGGTAATAGTTTAGATGGGGTGAGCGATCGCGATTTTGCCGTCGAATTTCTCAATGCAGCCAGTTTAATTATGGTCCATCTCAGTCGTCTTAGCGAAGAGATGATTCTCTGGGCTTCTCACGAGTTCGGTTTTATCAGTTTAACGGATAGTTGTGCCACCGGCTCGAGTATTATGCCTCAAAAGAAAAATCCTGATGTTCCTGAGTTAGTTAGAGGGAAAGCAGGGCGCGTTTTTGGGCATTTACAGGGAATGTTAGTGTTAATGAAGGGATTACCTTTAGCCTACAATAAAGACCTCCAGGAAGATAAAGAAGCCATCTTTGACGGGGTAAAAACCGTGAAAGGCTGTTTAGAAGCCATGACGGTGTTATTAGGAGAAGGGATCACCTTTCGCACAGAAAGATTAAGTGAAGCCGTAGCCGAAGACTTTTCTAATGCGACAGATGTGGCTGACTATTTAGCCGCCAAAGGGGTTCCTTTTCGTGAGGCTTATAATTTAGTGGGAAAAGTGGTAAAAACGAGCTTAGCCTCAGGAAAATTGTTAAAAGATTTAAGCTTAGAAGAATGGCAAGCATTACACCCCAAATTTGAAGCCGATATCTATGAAGCGATCGCCCCTAAACAAGTGGTTGCTGCCCGCAATAGTTATGGTGGAACTGGGTTTGAACAAATTCATCAAGCTATTGAAAGGGCAAAAAAACAGCTTGAACTATCTTAAATTCAAATAGGAAAATCATGAACAAATTAATCTTAGATAACCTTGATGAAAATCTCCAAGTTAGTCTAGAAAAACAAGCAAAAGAAAATGGACGTTCTCTAGAAGAAGAAGCAAAAGAGATTCTCCGAGGGGTATTACTAGAAAACCCTTCACATCCAAGGAATCTCGCATTAGCTATCAAAAGAAGATTCGCAGAGTTAGGAGATTTTGAAATACCTACAACTAGTAGAGATTCTATGAGGGAACCTCCTAACTTTGAAGACTTATTATGATTATTCTTGATACTAATGTTATATCTGAACTCATGAAACCCCAAGGTTCAACTATAGTCTATCAATGGGTAGCAGTACAACCAATCAAGCAACTTTTTACTACCACAATAACACAAGCAGAAATTCTTTATGGTATTGCTCTTTTACCAATAGGAAAACGTCAAAAACAACTAACAAAAATAGCTCAAAAAATGTTTACAGAAGATTTCGAGGATAGAATTCTTGCTTTTGACCAACAAGCAGCGATTTGCTTTGCTAAAATAGCCAGTCAGAGAAGACAGAAGGGTATTCCTATTTCTCAAGCTGATGCTCAAATAGCAGCCATTTGTGCTGCTAAACAAGCAACTCTAGCAACTCGTAATGTGACTGACTTTAGAGACTGTGAAATTGTTATAATTAATCCTTGGGGAAATTAGAAATTAGTTGTTAAGATATTGATATAATTGATGACAGTACACCTTAACTTTTCAGTAAAACTACAGGTTAATGATGACTAATATTCTCTCTGATGTTGATTTTAAAACGATGAAAAATGACCCGAATTTTAAAGAGGATAGTGTTAGAGAAGTTATGATTGTCCCTCTATTAAAACAGTTAGGTTATCAACAAGAAAATAAGGATCAGATGTTGATACCATAGAACAGATATGAGGACAGTTAAGTTTATTCTAACGGTAAGGGTCAACAACCGTTGACCCCTACGCCATCCGATATATTTAAGGTAATATTTCTTTACCGACTGCTTCATACGCTGACCAAGCAGTTTTGGAAGTAGGACTAGGATAATCTCTAGTAATAACACCCCTTTGAGAAGCCTTTTCAAAGACAACCAACAGAGGAATAGATGTCTTAAAGCGAGGTAAGTCAGCTTCTTTTA
Source organism: Cyanothece sp. BG0011 (assembly GCF_003013815.1). Taxonomy (GTDB): domain Bacteria; phylum Cyanobacteriota; class Cyanobacteriia; order Cyanobacteriales; family Microcystaceae; genus Crocosphaera. The sequence goes on from NZ_PRLH01000192.1 coordinate 4,716, forward strand.
GTCGTTTTCTGGCTTCTTGTCCGCTTTTGGTACGGCCATCCACTTTGGTCAATAATACTTTAAAATTAGCATTAAGAGCTTGTAATTGTTCAACCGCTTTAAACGTTGCATCTAAGTCCAAATGATTAGGGGTGGTGGGAATAATTAATAAATCACTCCCATCGGCAAGATCCTTAAATTCTTCAGGTTCCGGTCTGGCCCTAGTATCAACAATAATGTGGGGATATTTACGAATAATACTGGTTGATCCGGCTTGGGAAGCCACATGAAACGGTAGTTTATCTTCCCTAGACCAAATTAACGCAGATCGATTGCGATCGGCATCTATCAGTAAAGTAGGGGCTTTTTCTTGTAAATACGCTGCCAGATGAATAGAAGTCGTGGTTTTGCCGACACCCCCTTTCAAAGCAGTAATAGAAATAATCATGATAGGGTAACTTATTGATCAAATTTATTATTATTTCCTCCCCGTTCCTAGATTACACTACTGTGAGCCTCTTTTTTCTGATGACAATTGAAAAAGCGTCACTTTTAGGAAACTTATTGGTTAAGGCTTGCGTCAGAATTAGAGTGTGTGTGAGGAGTAAGAACGAAAGACAAAAGCCTTTGAGGTCGAAACATGGCCAGACTCTTAAAGGCTTTTTTTCTTGTTTATTTTTCAGTTTGTGTGAAATTTACCCCTTCATAAAAATCTATCATATTCAGTTGAACAGGAATCGACTCTTGTAACGATGCTAGTTCTTATTTTTTGACTTGTGTACTAATAGCAACAAATAGTAAAGTTAATCCTTGAATTACCCCGACAATAGTCACGGGAACTTCTGCACTTCTTTGCATAATATTTGCTCCACTTAATAAAGCACCAAAAAATAAGGAAGTTACGCAAACACCGAGAACATTACCCCGACTTAAAAAGGCGATCGCAATGGCATTAAATCCATAACCAGGGGAAAAGTTTTCAAATAAACGGTATTTTAATCCCATCACTTCTGTTGCCCCTGCTAAGCCACATAATCCCCCCGATAATGCCATAACTAAAAGAATGGTTTGACTAACAGAAATCCCTCCATAACGGGCGGCTTGCTCGTTTAAGCCAACCACTTCTATTTGATAACCAACAATAGTTTTTTTGAGTAAAATACCAACAATAATAATAAATAAAATTCCTATCAAAATACCAGCATGAGCCAAGGTTTTTGGTAAGATAATGGGCAGTTTAGCAGATTCAGCAATTAAGGGAGAATAGGCACTAGGGGCATTAGGTTCAGCCAAAGGATGATGCACTAAATAACTAATTAAATTAATAGCAATGTAGTTTAGTAATAAGGTGATTATGACTTCATTTACCCCTCGATAAGCTTTCAAATAACCAGGGATAATTCCCCATAATGCACCGAATAAAAATCCAGCGGTTAAAGCTACAATAATATGCAAAAAACTGGGCAAATTATTAACCCATAAACCCCCTAAAGTGCTACCCAAAGCCCCTAAATAGATTTGTCCTTCTCCTCCAATATTAAATTGTCCTCCTTTTAAGGCAATTAAAATTCCTAAACTAGCTAATAATAATGGACTTGTTTTTGTTAATGTATTAGCAAAACCATAATAATTAAATAGAGATTCTTGAAATAAAATTTTGTATGCTTCTAAGGGATTTTTACCGATTAATACAATTAAAATTCCCCCCACTATTAAAGACATTACAATAGCAAAAACTGGATAAATTAAATGACTAAATTTATCTAACAAAGTTCAGATTTTCCCCCATCACATGAATAAATTTCTTCGCTATTAATATATAGCACTACGGATGATTACGTTAATCAGATTTCTTATCACTTCAGCATGACAGTTAAACCATCCTTCTCCCTGTTCCCACCGTAAAAACCTCAATAAAATCAATCCCGACCAATTTAGTCGGGTATGTTTGACGCTAGTTTTTGACCGTGTTACTATCCAAAAAGATTGACAAAGTGTTACTCAGTACCCAACTATGACCCAGGCAACTCAAACCCAAACAACTCAAGGCTTAGCTCCTACTTTCACCCACCTCGTTTCTAAAGAAGGTGGGGTTAAATATCCCCTCAAAGCCCTTCATGTTTGCGAAGAAACCTTTTCTCCCTTGGAAGTGGCCTATGATTACGATGCCATCCGCGCTCAAGTGAGCCGTGAAACCATCGAAGCTGGACCTAACTCCATCTGGCGTTATAAAGCATTTTTGCCCGTAAACAGCGAAAATCCTATTGATGTCGGCACAGGAATGACACCCCTGGTTAAATCTACTCGTCTCGCCCGTCGCCTGGGTCTAAAAAATCTCTACATTAAAAATGATGCGGTGAATATGCCCACCCTCAGCTTTAAAGATCGGGTGGTTTCCGTCGCTTTAACCCGTGCTAGAGAATTAGGGTTTACCACCGTTTCTTGTGCCAGTACCGGGAACTTAGCCAATTCTACCGCAGCGATCGCAGCCCATGCTGGTTTAGACTGTTGTGTGTTCATTCCCTCAGACTTAGAAGCCGGTAAAGTGCTAGGAACCCTCATCTACAACCCGACTGTAATGGCAGTGAAAGGTAACTACGACCAAGTTAACCGCCTCTGTTGCGAAGTGGGCAATACTTACGGTTGGGGCTTTGTCAATATTAATCTACGTCCTTACTATTCTGAAGGGTCCAAGACATTAGGCTTTGAAGTCGCCGAACAGTTAGGATGGAAATTACCGGATCATGTAGTTGCACCTTTAGCTTCTGGTTCTTTATACACCAAAATTTATAAAGGCTTCCAAGAGTTCGTTAAAACCGGCTTAGTGGAAGATAAAGCCGTTCGTTTCAGTGGCGCACAAGCCGAAGGCTGTTCTCCCATCGCCTCTGCCTTCAAAGAAGGACGGGACTTTGTCACCCCAGTTAAACCTAACACAATTGCTAAATCTATCGCGATCGGCAACCCTGCAGATGGTTACTACGCTTTAGATATTGCTCGCAAGACCAATGGTAATATTGAAAGTGTTACCGATGCTGAGATCGTCGAAGGGATCAAGTTATTAGCCGAAACCGAAGGCATCTTTACCGAAACCGCCGGCGGAACCACCGTTGCTGTTCTCAAGAAGTTGGTAGAAGCAGGAAAAATTGATCCTGAGGAAACCACCGTGGTTTACATCACCGGAAACGGACTGAAAACCCAAGAAGCGGTACAAGAATATATTGGTCAACCTTTAACCATTGAGCCAAAATTAGATAGTTTTGAGCGTGCATTGGAACGTTCTCGCACCTTAGATCGTCTAGATTGGCAACAAGTTCTCGTTTAGTCCCCCTTAAAGTCGTCAGGGTTTCCCTTGTTGTATCCTTGACGGCTGTTTTTTTGGCAATTTTTAGCCATCATGATTGATAATTGGTTCATTTTTGGATAACTATGGCTGTCAAAGTATTAATTCCCACTCCTTTGCAAAAATACACCAACAACCAAGCGACTTTAGAATGTAGCGCGGATAATGTTGGGGCATTAATTGAAACCTTGGAAAGTAGTTTTCCTGGGATAAAAGCCCGTTTGTGCGATGATGATGGTAAACCCCGTCGCTTCTTAAATTTTTATGTGAATAGTGAAGATATTCGCTTTTTAGACAATACCGAAACTGCTTTAAAAGATGGAGATGAAGTCAGTATCGTTCCTGCGGTTGCTGGTGGTTAAATTCAACACTAACGGTATATGATGTAACATAATAAAAATCCTGCTAATGTGGGATTTTTTTCTTTTGAATTGATGAAAACCTTTTTATTTTGGAATCTCAATAAGAAACCACTCATTGATAATATTGTCTCTTTAACTCAATTTTATGATGTTGATGTCTTGATGTTTTGTGAGTGGAATATTGTTATTGCTGATCTCCTCAATGCTTTAAATGCTGATGGAAAAGGAAGTTATTATTATATACCTGGTAATTGTGAAAAAATTAAAATTTTTACTAAATTTCCTAACGAGTTTATTAAACCTGTTTTTGAATCTGATCGCTTAACCATTCGCCATATTACCTTACCAGGAAGTGACAGTATATTATTAGCAGTTATTCATTTTGTTGACAAATATAACTGGGATGACGACAGCCAAAATGCAGAATGTTATAATTTAGCGGAAACCATCAAAGAAACAGAATTAAGATTAGGTCATAGTCGGACTGTTTTGGTAGGTGATTTGAATATGAACCCGTTTCAAGCAGGAGTTATTATGGCCAATGGGTTACACGCAGTTATGACTAAAAAAATTGCGTCATCCATGTCTAGAAAAGTTCAACAAAAAGAGTATAAATTCTTTTATAATCCAATGTGGAATTTATTAGGGGATCATTTTCCAGGTGTACCAGGAACCTATTATTTGCGTCAAGGAGTTCATAAAGTTTATTTTTGGAATATGTTAGATCAAGTGTTAATTCGTCCTGAACTTTTGGATAATTTTAGGGTAGAAGATTTAGAAATTGTTGAGTTTGATGGGAAGGTTTCTTTATTGAATTCTCAAGGGTATCCGAATAAAAAACAATATTCTGATCATCTTCCCATTAAGTTTACATTAGCTATCTAACTTATATTTATTATTAAAGGAGAATTTTAAAATGGTAGATTACAAACAAGATTTATGGCCAGATGAAATTAAATCTATAGAAGTTATTTCTCCTGTCACTATTATTAAAGAACAAGGAAAAATATTGGGAAAAAAGACAAATAATATTGTTGTTGGAGAAGTTAAAACTTTTCAGTCTAGTCAGTTTCCACCTAGTCGCTTTCCCTTTACTTATAGATTTGTTCTTGTTTGTTCTATTATGAATTATGTCTATAGGTTATTTGATTTTGGATTTGCAATAGAAATGTATCCGGTAACTATTGTTCCTGATGCTTCAATAAGAAAAGAATTAGCTTGTAAAGAAGAAATAAAAGCTGATTCAGAAGAAGATTTAATACAAACACTTAAAGAAATTTTTTCAGCCCAAAAAACAGTAAAAATTATTACTACTTTACTTGCACAGTCACAAGATATTAAAGATGAAAGTTAGTAATTATTCAATTTCTTTTTAATTTTTAGATTGACATAGACTTTCAAACTGTACAAGCAAGATGCTTGTGTTACAGGGTTCATAACTTTAAAAGAAACAAAAAAATTTTATTAAATAAAGACTACTTTACTATTTAACAGCGATAGTATTAATTCAAGCTGTTTGCTGGTCGTAGATTTATATAAAAATTATTATTTTGAATTAAAAATCATATCAAGTCACACTATGAATTATTTATCTAGATAAAGAAAGGATATTAACTAATGTTTAACTTACAGAAAATTTTCAATAATCTAATTGGTATTTTAGATAGTATCACCTTTTCTATTGGCAAGAATGAGGTTACTTTAACCTATTTATTTCAAGTTATTGCTTATTTAATTATTATTGCTATTTTAGCCAATTACTTAAACAAAATTTTAAGACGTAGACTACTAACAAGATTAATTAGTGAACATGGAATTCGTTATGTTTTTGCTAGTTTAATTAGTTATGGAGTGGGTGCTTTTTGTTTTATTATAATCTTACAAACCACAGGATTTAATGTTTCAGCCCTTGCTTTTTTAGGAGGTGGTGTTGGCATTGGAATTGGTTTAGGGTTACAAGGAATGACTAAAAATTTGGTCAGTGGACTCAGTTTATTGTTAGAAAGAAAAATAAAAATAGGTAATTTTATTAAGTTTAATGAGATAGAAGGTTATGTCACTGAAATTTCGACTCGTTCTGCTACAATTCAACTAGAAAATGGAGCTTCGGTGATTGTACCTAACCGTAATTTAATGGAAAATCCACTGACTAATTACCATTATAAAACTGATAACGTACGTTTAAATTTATTAATTAGAGTTGACTATAATAGTGATCTAGTATTAGTTACTGAAACTTTATTGATGTCTGTTTATTCAGAAAATCATATTATTAAAAATCCTCATCCTAAAGTTATTTTTAAAGGATTTGCTGATAGCTGTTTAGAATTTGAACTTTGGTTTTGGATAGAAAGTGATAATATGGGGATTCGCTTTGAAATTATGAGTTCTTTATACTTTGCCGTTGAATATAATTTACGAAAACGACAGATTAGAATACCGTTAGCACAACGAGAATTATGGTTTAAAAATTATGAAACAACTAACTTTTTACCCACAAATCAAGCCGATCATTTGATAACATTAGCTACTCATCAAGCAATTAATAATCATTATACACAACCTGATAGATTAACTTCATCTGGTTTATTATCTATTAAAGACTTATTAACCAAAGTAGAATATTTTAAAACATTGGATGATTTACACATTAGAAAGTTAATTGAAATTGGTACATTAAAACAATTAAAACATAATGAAGTTTTATTTAAAGAAAATGATCCAGGAGATGCTTTTTATATTATTTTATCAGGAGCAGTGGAAATTTATACAGAAACCTTGAATAAAACCTTAGCTATTTTACAAAAAGGGGATTTTTTCGGAGAATTAGCATTAATGTTAGGTATTCCTCGCACGGCAAGCGTCAAAGCGCAACAAGAAACTATCTTATTTTCTATTAATAATCAACAATTTGATAGACTTTTAAAAGATTATCCAGAATTGTCTGAATGTATTATAGGACAATTAACTAAAAACCAAGAAGAATTGAATCGTCGTCGCCAAGAATTAAAAGAAAAAGGATTGCTAAAAGTTGAAGAAGAAGAAAGTAATATTATTGATTGGGTGCGTCATCGTCTTCAATCTATTCTAACATTATAATTCAATTATTTAACTGTTATTTCCTTCAAGAGAAATTAAATGAGATTCAACCCGTAACTTACGTAATTCTCGCACTAATCTTAATCCTTGATGATGATATAACGGAATGGGAAAAAGAGTCGGTAATTGCTTCATTAAATTTCTTGCTAAGCTTAAAGAACAACCAGAAATCCTAGATAAAGTGTTAGCTCCTTCAAAAATAGCGTCATTGGTAGCAGCATCTTGGATCTGAATTTTCCATATCTTTTTATCTAAAGCAAGTTGTCCTTTTTCAATGGATTTTAACCCCTCAATGGTAGCTAAAATAACCAAGCGATCGCCCACTGATAACCTCAATTCTTCATGGGGCATAAAAATAGGAGATTGAGGGGGTTTTTGATACAAAATAGGAACAACACCGTAACCATAAGCGATATCTGCTAACAATAATCCATTTAAAGTATCATGGGACTCAATATAATATTCTGTCACTAAAATGGTTTGATTATTGAGGCGAAAAAGGGTAAGAATATTCTCTCCAAAAGCCGCACCTGCGAATACTTCTGCAGCCACTTCGTAGGTTCCTACAATTTGAGCATGGGGTAAAATTTGTAGTAAATATTTTCCTAATTGTTGTCCAGCAGTCCGAATCACTAAATGACAATTAGGATTGAGTTTTTTGGCGGTTAAAGCGACTTCTAAGTTGAGAATTTCATCATCAGTTACTACTACAATACTTTTAGCCGTTTCTAAATTAGCTTGAGGAAGAATATCTTGTAAATGTCCAGTCATTAAAGGAATATCTAACATCATTTCTGAAGCAATATCAGCCTTAAAACTAATGCCTAATAAAGCTTGTTTAAACCCTTGTAATAATCTAGCTATTTCTCTGCCAACTCTTCCTAAACCAATAATAATAATATGATTTTGCTCAGGAATCGGAGGACGACGTTTGACAAATTGAAATTTAGTTGATAATAATAATTCTGTTAATAAAGCATACAACACTCCCACAAAAGCCGTACCAGATAAAGTTAATCCTAAGCTAAATAATTGTAGCCAATGGGGAATTTGTTCCATTTGTTGAAATTCTCCAAATAGATCAGAATATCCACCTAATAATAAAATAATTGTAGCTGAAAAAGCAGAAAAAAAGGTTGATTCGGGATAATAACTATGAATTAAAATTGTACCCAAAAACAACAAAATCAAAACAATAGATCCACAAAGTAAGGCAACTCCTCGTAAATAGTTTCGTCCTTTTCTCCATAATTGAAAAATAGAACTTTTGACTTTCAATAGAAAAGGTTTTGACTGGAAAAAAATCGGGTAATTTAGTGATTTTGATGAATTAGTTGTTAATACATCTTGAACTTGAACATAGGTAATAAGATCACCCGGTTGTAAAATTGTCTCAGGGTTCCATTGATAGAAAGATCCCCAAAAATTTGGCGACTGATGATGATAGGAAAGTAAAGAACGAGTACGAGTATTTAATTCATGAAGATAACGGCTATAACACCAAGAATCATTACTTTTCAGACGACGTTGTATGATTTGTAAAGGTTGACCATCTAGAGTAAAAAAGCCTTTAATCTCACTTCCTAAAGCAGCTAAAGCAAAAGCAGTAGTGGGTAGTTGGGTGGGTTCATAAGCAATAAAATTCCCTAATTGTTCTTCGAGTAAACTGTTAAGATTATCTTGAGAGGAACGCACCACTAAACGGGTTTTCGGATTGAGTTGACGGATGGCTAAAGCGGTTTCAATATTAACCTGTTCACTGGTGGTAACTAATAAGGCCGCGCGACATTTTTTGAGGTTAGCTTGTTGTAAAATTTTAATGTATCGACAATCACCAAAAATTAACGGATCAATTAAGTCTTCTATATTGGGAATTTCCCAAATATTGGGTTTAAAAAGTTCAATGGCAACGACTTTCACCCCGAATTTTTTGAGAGATAAAACACAATGCTGTCCTAAACTTCCTAATCCACAGATTAAAAAGCTTTCTTCTTGATCAGGTCGTTTTTTACTAGAAGAATCAGACAAAGTGTTTTTACAGTTAAATTCGTTGATACTAACTTAATTGTAATTTGTTGACTCGATTTTTTTACCAATCCCTAGACACAATCCTCAAAACTGTGTTATTATTATATATAGTAAGGTAATATAGGAAGATAGTAAGTCTACGAAACCAACTAGAAGCCTTAGACATCCTTGACCTGGCTACTATGGACTCAACGCTCTTGAAAGAAACCTTTGACGTTTTCCAGAATACTACCGAAGACAGGTAATTGTTTAACCACGATTTCCACTAACTCCACAAAAGATTTTTCTGAGAGTCTATCATCCATTTTCAGTTGGAAAACACCAATTGAAATGAAGATTAGTATAGTAACAATAACAACAAAAGAACCTTTTACTGGACTGTTTTAACTAAGATGGTGGGTTACGATGGATGATTATGTTCTTGTTCTAATCTAGATTATAGCCGTCTAACCCACCCTACCAAGGTACAGTTTTTGTATATATAGAAAAAAGCGATCGCTACTTGAGGAAAAGATTATGATAAACTCAACCACCACATCAACCCAAAACTTATATGATCAAGACTATCAACTGTGGTTAGAAACAACTTTAGAACAACTACGTCAAGGAGACTATTCTCAAGTAGACTGGGAAAACTTATTAGAGGAAATAGAAGGAATGACGAGACGGGATAAACGTGCATTGAAAAGCTTATTAACTCGTCTATTTGAACATTTTTTAAAATTAGCTTACTGGGAAACAGAAAGAAACTATAATCAAGCCGGATGGATAGCAGAAATTCGTAACTTTCGTATTCAAATTAAAGATTTATTAGAAGATAGTCCTAGTTTAAAGCCTTATTTAAAAGAGATTCTTGAGCAATGCTATAAAAATGCTGTTAAAATAACCAGCGACAAAATGCAAATATCACCTAAACAGTTACCATCAGATCCTATTGCTAACCTAGAACAAATTTTAGATGAAGATTGGCTACCGATTCAATAAAATAAAATTGATAAATAGATTGAAAAATGTCAAATATTAGAACATTTGCAAAAAACTAAAGCATCTATAGAGGACATTGATTTTTTTGATCGAAGATTATTTTAAATAGGTTCAGGTTTGAATTTAATCTTGTGAAATGATTAAATCTTTATTTGACTTTATAGGACTGTATTTAAACATCACTGTGGTTTCGGTAACAAAAATAGTTGCAGTTTTTTGTAAATTGCTTAAGATCAAGGAATAAACTTATACTGGTTTCCAGGCTCGAAAGGTTAATATAACTCCATGCTCTCTTTATTGCAGATTAAAAATTTTGCGTTGGTCGATCGCTTAACCCTCCCGTTTGGTCAAGGGTTGAATGTGTTGACAGGGGAAACCGGGGCCGGGAAATCTATTATCCTAGATGCGATCGATGTTGTACTAGGGGGAAAAGTCAATAATCGTCTCATTCGTCAGGGAACTCAACACGCATCCCTAGAAGCGACATTTGAGGGGAATGAAAGGGTGTTACAGTGGTTACAGGAGCAAGAAATTGATCCCCTAGATGATGGGACTGTGGTATGTTTGCGAGAGTTGTCCTTAACAGGAGAAACCGTGCGATCGCGTTCTCGGATCAACGGGGTTCTGGTAAACTTGCCATTAATGGGACAATTCCGTAACCTGTTGGTAGAAATCACCGCACAAGGTCAAACTGTGCAATTGATGGATGCAACCCGTCAACGGGAATTATTGGATCTCTATGGGGGGAATGCTATCCTCAAACAACGAAAGGTCGTAGAATCTGCTTACGAAAGTTGCAAGAAAGCGGAAAAAGCTTTAGAAAAACGCAAAAAATCAGAACAAGAACGACTTCAACGCCTGGATTTATTAGAATATCAATTAAAAGAACTGGATGAGGCAGAATTAGGCGACCCCGATGAACTCGAACAACTCGAACAAGAACGCGATCGCCTTTCTCATGTGGTAGAGTTGCAGAAACTAAGTTACGAAACCTATCAACTTCTCTATCAAAACGATAGCGGAGAACCAGCGATCGCCGATCGCCTGGGAGAAGCAGAAATGCTCTTGACAGATATGACAGAATATGATAAGGAAATAGAGCCATTATTAGAGATGGTCCAATCCGCTTTAACCCAAGTCGTAGAAGCAGGAAAAGAGATAAATAGCTACGGAGACCGATTAGAAGCCGATCCCCAGAGATTAACAGAGGTAGAAGAGAGAATTAACTTAATTAAGCGGATTTGTCGCAAATATGGACCTAATTTATCAGATGCGATTAGTTTCTATGAGAAATTAAGGGGAGAATTAGAGGAATTAAACGATAGTGAACAGTCCATTGAAAAGTTAGAAAAAGAGTATCATCTTGCTTACGAAAAATTGACTCAAACCTGCCAAGACTTAACCGCATTAAGACAAAAAGCAGCCACAAAATTAGAGAAACAATTAGTCAAAGAATTAAAACCGTTGGCCATGGATAAAGTGGTGTTTGTCTGTCAAATTACCCCTTGTTCTCCTAGTATAAATGGTAGTGATAAAGTGGTGTTTTATTTTAGTCCTAACCCAGGGGAAAAAATACAACCCTTATCTCGTACTGCTTCCGGGGGAGAAATGAGTCGATTTCTATTAGCTTTAAAAGCTTGTTTTGCTAAGTCAGAAAACTGTTCAAGTACCCTAATTTTTGACGAAATTGATGCCGGCGTATCGGGAAAAGTTGCCCAAGCGATCGCAGAAAAATTACACAATTTAAGCGAAAGTTATCAAGTTTTGTGTGTTACCCATCAACCTTTAGTGGCAGCAATGGCCGAAAATCATTTCCGAGTTGAAAAACAAATTATTGAAGAACTATCACAGCTTGAAAACGAAGAAAATGGACAATTAAGTTTACCTGAATTACGAACCGTTGTCAGGGTGAAAGCATTAGAAAATATTCAGACTAGAAGAGAAGAATTAGCGCAATTGACAGGGGGACATTCTTCAGAAGATGCCATGGAATTTGCCACATCATTATTAGTTAAAGCGGAATCTTATCGCTTGGGAAAGCAGTCAATTTAGAACAAATAATTGATAATCAATCCTTTAAACTAATTAGTACAATGATAATTGTAACGATATTGATTGTCGTTTTTGTTTGGGGGTTTTTGATACTCATTTAGGAGAATTATTAATGAAAGTTAGAGAAGAACTACTCAATCTATAAAATATAGATTATACTAATAAAATTAGATATTTTATTGAGGATTATTATCTAGAATGTTGTTAACCAAACTGACAAAAGAATTAGTAACTAATCAGTTCAAAAAAATAAAACTAATTGCCACTGATATTGATGGAACTTTAACTAAAAAAGGTGAATTTAGTAGTCAATTATTATCAACTTTAGAACAATTACAAAAACATAAAATACAAGTCATATTAATCACAGGACGATCAGCCGGATGGTGTCAAGGAATTGTTAATTATTTGCCTGTTTGGGGAATTATTGCTGAAAATGGAGGAGTTTATTGTTTAAAAAATAATCAACAAATAACCCCATTAACAGCTGTTGATAATGTAGTCAAACATCGTCAATCATTACAAGATAACTTTGAATATTTAAAGTCTCAATTTCCTCACCTCGTTACTTCTAGTGATAATCAATTTAGAATTACAGATTGGACATTTGATTGTCATGAATTAAGTCAAGAAGAACTACTTAATATAAAAAAAATTTGTGATAAAAATAACTGGGGGTTTACTTATAGTCATATTCAAGGACATCTTAAACCCGTAGAACAGGATAAAGCAAAAGCATTAATCAGTCTCAAAGAAAATTATTTTAAACATTTATCTTTACAAGAAATTATGACCGTAGGAGATAGTCCTAATGATGAAAGTTTATTTAATTTAGACATATTTCCTGTTTCCGTTGGGGTTAATAATCTTCTCAAATATACAGAAAAATTACAACATAAACCTGTCTATCTAACTAACTTATCAGAAATTGACGGGTTTTGTGAATTAGCAAAATTGTTGATTTAATTTAAGAAAAGATTAGATTATCAATAAAAAGCCATTATAATCTAATCTATTTAAACTTTATCTTGAGTTAGTATTTAATTGACGCACTCTCATAATAATGCCAACAATCAAGACAATAATAATTCCTAATTTAATATAAGTCAAAGGATTAACCAAATAGAGATAAGGAATTTCTAGGACTATTTTTTCAAGGGAATCGGGTAACGCAAAGCGGACAAAGAAACCTAAAATCCAAGAAATTACAACCGCAGCCACTAGCCAAATGAGAATACGAATAGTATTATAAATTTGAATAACCGAAGGTTGGGGCCATCCTAAAGAAGGTTGTCCTGGTTGAAAATCATTCCCTTCTAATATCCACTTAGCTAATTGTTTCACTAATGGGGTGGGTCGAGTTGGTTTATAATTCAAATATTCTACATGACTCAACAAATGAATTCCTTCTGCTTTGTAAGCAATGTCTCTTGGTTGTTGTTTATTTCCATGATCGGTTTTAAAGTTAAAGAATCTCGTTTCGTCAGCTACGGGATCAGTGGGATCATAAACGTTTAACCACTCAAATTGAGAATTAAAAACACTGTTATCTTTATTAATCGGAACAATAGCTGGCCACACAACCCCAAACTTACTTAACGGAGAACCATAGGTAACAAATCCTTGCAAATTTTTAAACAACTCTGAACGGGCAATAATATCGTTGTTATTTAACCAAGCGGGACGAGGGGGAAACATATTTTTTGCTTCCTTGTCTTCTAAATTTTTCTCTGCTTTTTTAGGTTGAAAATCGGTTCGAGTTTTCCATTTATTCCATAAGTCTTGACTTAAATAATTAGGTAAAGCTTCCTCCGTTTCCATCAATCCATTAAAAGCAACAATGGTTCCTAAACTATGGGATAAAACATACCAACGATCATAATCTCTCAAACTCATTTCTACTAACCCTTTCACCATCCTTCGTCGAACAGAAACACGAGGGGGTTGACCGAGATCCATTAATGGACCTTTTCCTGTTCTTTTGCCTTCTTGATAAAGTTTAATATCCCCTAAATATTGAACTAAAATATCCGGTCGTAAATCAAAACCCAATACTTTACGCAAAATGACACTTAAGAACGATAGAACAGGAAGAACTAATAAAATAACTAAAGAGACCCAGAAAAATCGTAAACGACCATTTAAGTCCAGTTTCGGTTCATTTCCCTTTGTATCTCTCGGAGGGCGAACGCGATCGCTGGTTCCCAAATTAGGATCAATATATTGTTTTCTTGACCATAACGATAACCCCCATGCCCAAAAACTGAGTTCCGTTTTTAAACTATCTGGATCTCCGAGATCAGCCCACCAAACTTCACTAAAAGCTAACTCTGTTACCTGATTATCCTTGTCTTTAACTTCAATAATTAAAGGTTCTTTATCATCAGCTTGCCAAGTTTGTTGACTGGCTGCATAAGCCCCTGTATTTTGATCATTAAGGATAATTCTAACGGTGAGATTGGTATCAGCTTTTAAAGCCGTTGCCATATCTCTGACAATTTCTTCAACGGTTTGAAATTTTCGTTGTTCACCGATGCCATGAACCACTAAAATGCCGACTTTTGTTACCATAAGAACCCTTCCTACTTTGACGCGATAAAAACACAATCTCTGTGTTGATAATTGATAGGATTATTGTAGCTGACAGCCTCTTCAACAAGATATAAATTTTTATGACAATCAAGGGTAAAAATACCTTTTTTTAGTCAATAAAAATATCAATAATTAATCATTTAACCGAGGGGTGTCTTTTTCCACCCCAAGACGCAACTATGGTATTCTATGGTGAAACTTACAACCGATTAAAAACCTTTTAGTTAAACTCCCTAATCCCATAGTTTTCATGACGACTCAACTCTCCTCTTATGAATTCGAGGTTGTCACAGTCAACCCCCAAGGCGAAATTACTCAACGGGAAAATAAAAAAGCCTTATCTTTCCTAGAAAAATTAGAACACGAAGCTACCTTAGAAATGGTAGCCATTCCAGGGGGAACCTTTTATATGGGTTCTTTGAAGACAGAAGAAGGGTGTTTAGCTTCCCAAACCCCTCAACATTTAGTCACCCTCAAACCCTTTTGGATGAGTAAATATCCCATTACTCAACAACAATGGACAGCAGTGGCCAAACTCCCTTGTATTAAACAATCTCTCGATCCCGAACCCTCTCATTTTTCTCATCCCAATCATCCCGTTGAACAAGTTTCTTGGTACGATGCCCGAGAATTTTGTGCGAGACTCTCCCAATCGAGTCAACGGTCCTATTATCTCCCGAGTGAAGCGCAATGGGAATATGCCTGTCGCGCCAACACTACCACCCCTTTTCATTTTGGAGAAACCATTACCACCGATTTAGCCAACTATTCAGGGGTTAATTGGGAGTATCAAGGGAAAATTTGCAGCCAAGGATCTTATGGTCAAGGGCCTCTAGGACAAGATCGACGGGAAACCACACCAGTGGGACATTTTGGAGTCGCTAACGAATTCGGACTCTATGATATGTATGGTAATGTACGAGAATGGTGCGAGGATCTCTGGCATAGAAATTATTTGGGTTTTCCCGATAATGGTCAAGCTTGGATCAGCCATACCGATGAAGTCAAGCGAGTCTTGCGCGGCGGATCATGGAATTGTTCCCCCCATAAATGTCGTTCAGCTTATCGGGCCAAACTCGATCCCCTGACATCTCTCTATGATATTGGCTTTCGTATCGTTCATTATTGATTCGCATAGGACAATCCCTATCGTGATATGATAAATGAGCAAGAAAAACCATGCTTTTCTCATCATTACCCCTATGCCTCAAGCCGTTGGTGTCATTCAAACCGTAGGATTTCCCGCCGTTTTAGCGGCAGCCGATGCAATGGTTAAAGGAGGAAGGGTGACAATTGTGTATTTTGACAAAGCTGAACGTGGAGAGTTTTTAGTAGCCATTCGTGGCCCCGTTTCTGAGGTAAAAATTGCTATGGAAGCAGGAAAAGAAGCGGCTGAAAAATCCTACAACGGTAAGATATCGAGTCATTACATTGTCCCTAACCCACCGGAAAATCTGCTCAGCGTCCTACCTCTAGATTTCACAGAAGCAGTGGAGCAATTCCGCGTTTCATAACGTTATCAGGATAAAGGAATGAAAAACCCTGTCTCTTGATTGTATTACAGGGTAACTTCCTATGGATTTTAACGATCGCTCTGTCATCGTACTAAAGTTTAACGATGAAACGTCTGACTTCGTTATTGCACCCTTTCACCATAAAATTAATCCTATTGTTAACAACGCCATCAATCCCTATTTAGGAGACTAACTATGACTCAAAAAGCTGTCGGATCAATTGAATCAAAAGGTTTTCCAGGAATTTTAGCGGCCGCTGACGCTATGGTTAAAGCAGGTAGAATTACCATCGTCGGTTATATTCGCGCCGGAAGCGCCCGTTTTACCCTCAATATCAGGGGAGACGTTCAAGAAGTTAAAACCGCTATGGCCGCAGGAATTGAGGCCATAGAACGGACAGAAGGGGCTACCCTAGAAACTTGGGTGATTATTCCTCGTCCCCACGATAACGTTGTTGGAGTTTTACCCATCGATTATAGCGATGAGGTGGAGACGTTTCGCCAAGCGGCCGAAGGCATTGCCCTTCCTGCTTCGAGTTCTTAAAATTCCCTTTTGCCCTTCATGGGGGCGATTTTGCCCCCCAAACCCTAGGGCTAACCTTTCATCTAAGAATATAATCGGTCTTCATAAAAGTCTTCACAGCATACCTGTGTCACCCCTTTTAGCCCTAATTCTTGTAAATAATTCATCCAAGCTTCTGGGGTATCGTCAACGGGTAAAACCCCTAGAACCCTAGCCACATCAGCTACCCAAGGAACCGTAGAGATACAATAACCTTTCCAGTGAACTTCTAAAGATAACCAATCAGGGACTTGATGGGCATCAAATTGGGTCGATGCTCGATAATCTGCGTGAAAACAGTAAATTTTGCCTGTTTTGCTCATAGTTTAAGGAAAATAAAACAACCTGTCAATTGACGGGAGGCTTAAATCATTAACGCCTCGTTTACTGATCATGGGATAACATATTTATCTCTCAAAAATCAGCGATCGTGTCATCAAAAAAACACAAAGTTAGGGAAAACTGAATAAATTGAGTGAAACCATGAATAATATATAAGCAAACTCTTGATCACAAGACTTATTTTTATATTTTTTTTGTTTAATTCTTAACATTTAATTTTTATAATCGATGGCTAAGAAATGTCAGCCATTTTATTTGGCAATGGCTAAGCTAATAATTAATATTTTATCTTTTCTTCTGGTTCGAGGTGGTTAATGTTCATGGATATCAGGCAATGGCTAAAACGAAAAATTCCCAGAGTTCCCCCGGATATTAGGGAAAAATTGCAACAAGAACTTTTAGATGAGGCTGAACTCGATACTGAATTTCTTGTCTTAACCATTACTTCTTGTTTCATTGCCACCCTGGGCCTTTTAATGAACAGTGCTGCTGTTATTATCGGTGCCATGTTAATCGCCCCTTTAATGTTACCGTTACGGGGTTTGGCTTTGGGAATGTTAGACACCGATCGCCTGTTAGTAAAAATTAGCCTGATCACTCTGATCATTGGAACCATGACATCGATGATCATTTCTGGTCTAGTGGGGGGGTTTTTTGGTCTCCCAGAAGCCTCTTTTGGGTCAGAAATTTTAGGACGGACTCAGCCCAATTTAGCGGATTTAGGGGTGGCGGTGGCCGCCGGGGCCATTAGTGGGTTTGCGAAAATTCGTCGTAAATTGAGCGATGCATTAGCCGGAACCGCCATTTCTGTGGCGTTGATGCCTCCTTTATGTGTTGTGGGGATTGCCCTATCTCAACAGTCGCTACCCTTGGCCAGTGGCGCATTTTTGTTGTATTTAACCAACCTTTTAGGCATTACCCTATCCTGTATCATTATCTTTATTTTTGGAGGTTATTACCTCAATTACAGTCAAACCAGTCAAGCGTTGAGTGGGTTTGTGGCCATGACAGGAATTTTAGTGTTTCCTCTCTTTATCAGTTTTGGTAATCTCGTTCGACAAGAAAGGTTTGAAGGAAAAATTAAAACCCTCTTACAAAATAGAACCGTTACCGTTGGCCAGCAAAGTGAGTTAGTTGGCTTAACCGTTCAATGGCCGACGTTTCCCTGGAGTAAGGAATATCCCATTATCTTAGTCACCGTTCAAGAAAATGTTAAAAACCCCATTACTCCGACTCAAGTTAGCTTAGTTGAACAGTTAATTAAGAACGAGTTGGGGCAAAAGTTTAAACTCGTTTTTCGTGTCAGTCAACTGCGAGAAGTGGTGGCCGACTATGAACGGCCCTTATCCACTCCTCAGTTATTTGGTCCGGTATCTCCTCCTCCTGTTTCTCCCCTACCTCGACAAGACATTTCTCCCTCGGTTTGGTCAGAAGATAAAGAATAATTCACCTTCAATCAACCCCACCCCCCACACCCCCCACACCCCCCACACCCCCCACACCCCCCTTTATAAGGGGGGCAGGGGGGGTAGGGGGCAGGGGGGGTAGGGGGCAGGGGGGGTAGGGGGCAGGGGGGGTAGGGGGCAGGGGGGGTAGGGGGCAAAAGGCAATAATATGTCAATTAAATCCCTCTTAACTTCTAGAAGAGGCAAGAGGGTTCTCAAGCTTTTAAACTCTCAATTAAGCTAACATTTTCTCAGGAAAATATTTTTTGAGTTTGTTTAATTTAGGAGGGATACTAAACAAACAGTAAGGTTGATTAGGATTTCTTTCAAAGAAGTTTTGATGCTTTTCTTCAGCACGATAGTAGTCGGTTAATTCTTTTAATTCTGTGACAATCTTGCCGTTAAAAACATCTTCTTTATTGAGCTTATCAATAACTTGTTTAGCGGTTTCGAGTTGTTCTTGGGAGTCCCAGAGAATAATAGAACGGTATTGAGTTCCCACATCGTTTCCTTGTCGGTTTAACGTGGTCGGATCATGACTAACGGTGAAAAAGATTTGTAATATCTCTGTTAAGGAAATCTTTTGAGGGTTAAAGGTTACTTTAACCACTTCTGCGTGTCCGGTTCTACCACTACAAACTTGCTCATAAGTTGGGTTTTTCGTCTCTCCTCCAGCATAACCCGATTCGACACTTTCTACCCCTTCGACATTTTGATAGACTGATTCGACGCACCAAAAACAGCCACCACCTAATACGATTGTCTCTGACATTTTTTTATTTCCGTATATTTATCATAATTGCTACATTTCTTAATATAACAGTTTATATATCAGTTGCCATTCTGGTAAGGTCCAAATTTTTCTAGTTTGAGGAGTCAGGAGTCAGGAGTCAGGAGTTAAATATTTAGATATACCTAATAAGTTCTAATTCAGAAGTATGCTATAATTAGGCAATTATTAATCATTAATTATTAATTGGTAAACTCCATCCTAAACGAGTGGGTTGCTCATAAATTTTTTTTAAAGTGTTAATATCCCTAGAAGAAATAGGAATAGATGAACTAACTTGTGAGAAATAAAGGACATCATTTTCTTGTAAACTATGTCCCCAAATACCTAAACCATGGCCTAATTCATGACGCGCTGCGGATAAGGTTGCAAGGGGACCTAAACGGGGACTAATTTGTATGATCATTTTATGGAAAAGTTTATTATCTTTAATATAGAATTCATAGCGAGTTTGCGCCGTTTTTGCTCTCGGAATTTTTAAGTTTCCTGTTTCTGGATCAATTTGTGCATCAATGGGTGGGTCAATTCTTTCTATAATAATATCAGCTAATTCTGCTTGAGAAACTTCTGTTATAGGTAAATAATCATTCCATTCACTAATCGAGGTTTCTACTGCATTAACCCACTGATTAAAACGACGGGTTGTTGCAGCCGTATCATCAGGATTATCGGGACGATCAAAATATAGTTTAATAGGAAATTCTGACCATAATAAATATCCTGCGACACTCGGTTGAATTTGGTCAAAATAGTCCCCAGAATAAGGTTCATTTTCCCATTGATTTAATGTCGTTGGTAAGGAATGACTTTGTAAAGGAGGTAAGGATTTTTCTAAGTATTTTTCTAACGCAGACGATGGAGTAATAATTAATACAATAAAAAAGACAATTATCAGGAACGGTAAGAATAATTTTAAGTAAAATTTATTTTTTTTTCGTTTTTGCATAAATCAATAGATTAATTAACTTTTTAACCTAGAATCTATACCTTTAATAATAACAAGTTAGAGAAAATAAAGAAGTTGCTTCTCGTACATTTCCCCAACTTAAAGAAGATTTGATCTTAAACTATATCAATCATTTTAATATAGTTGTGCCTGACGACGATCCAATCTTTTTTTTAATCCAGTCAATACAATCATTAGGACTTAGAAATAAAGTCGGTGCGGCAATATTTCTTAATTCATGGGAAGGATAATGATCATAAAAACATCTCTTTCCTTCTTGATGAATAATAATTAAGGTATTGTGATAAGTATAGCGTTGATTAAAATAATTATCTTCTTTTAAATTGACACTATATTGATTAAGATGTTCTTGGGCAATATCGATGATACCACCTAATGTATTAGAACAGAGTCCGGTGGGATTTTTTAGCTTTGTGGAATTCATCATCATAACCCTCTGCGGATAATAAAGCATAGGAATAAATAAATTCTCCACTCACTTTAGCAATGAGAAAAGGAATAATTAAATATCCTAGGTAACTTTTAGATTTTTCGTACAGAAAACGATTCATAATTAACCATCACTGATTTTTAATAAGTTATAGCAAACTAACTCAAACGTGAGTAAATTAGCTATATTGTTATGAAAGAAATCATTATCTATAAAAGGAACACAAAAAATTGATTCATGAGAACAGTTTATAAATTGTCCCTAGAAAAAACACAACTTACTGACAGGTTGTGTACCCTTTATTATCAATTTAATGCTGTTGTCAGTATATCAAGAAATGTAACCTAAGCAAAGCCCCTAACTCAACAAATTACCTAATGGGGATCAACAAATAGAGTAGTTATCCTTATTAAAATACCATTAAATTGCAAATTCATCAAATTTAATCACATTAGAATTAGGTTTACGGGTATCAAAGTAATAACTACTAACGGTTCCTTTTTCTGTATCTAAAATACTAAAAACGGTAATTTCATTACTGGCAATATAGGGTAAAGGATTATTATTTTCATCTGTTAAAGGTGCTAAATTAGGAATGATGGGTTTAAGGCCATTGGGATCACCAATTTCAACATAATTTAACGGAGAATAATCAGGAGGAATCTGCCTTTTATTATTGCCTAAATGTGCGCCATAACTATTCCCAACGTTAGAAGATTCCAGAAAATTAATACCATTTGAACTGATAAAACGGTTCCATAGATGAGAATGACCATAGAACACTAAATCAACTTTTGCTGTTTCTAAAAGGGGCATTAAATCCCGAATAATATAATCATTTTCTTTTGGATATTCATAACGAATTTCTGTTATATTGCCCTCAGTATCCTTGTTAATTTTTTGTATGGGATTAGTATAAGCTGGAACAATATTTCCTCCCAAGGTATGAACAGGATGATGAAACATTACTATTTTATATTTGGCTTGTTGAAATGCTTCACTTTTTAATTCATTTTTTAACCATTGATATTGTTCACTTCCTTTTTCAATGGGTTTAAAAATATGTTGACCATAGCCCCAATTTTCAGGGTTATCAAAGTCTTTTTCTGCTTCTTGATATCTCCCTGTAACCTTCTTTTCTAAACTCGGAGAACGCCAAATATTAGTAACTTGTAAAACCACTAAACGAATATCCCCAAATGTAACAGCGTAATAATGACTGTTATTAGATGCTGTTTGAGGAAAGGAAAAAATCTCTTCATAAGTATCCGTATTAAATGAATTATTTTTTATCCAACTTTCTTTAAAATTATTATCATGATTAGGATTAATACTATCAGATTTTTCTGAGTAAAGATTTTCAGCCACTTCTCTAGGAATAGCATCTACAAATTGTCGAGATAAGCGTTTAGTTTCTGACCATTTTCCCATCACTTCATGATTACCAATGGTAGGAAATAATGGCGCAGATTGGATCAATTGACCCCCATGATAAACCGTTGTTTTATCTTCATTTTCGATGGTATAATTAGCCAATCCTTGTAAACAGGGAAAAAAGGCTCCACCCCTTTGATCATCAAACCATTCTGAAGCGCGATCGGGAATATTAACTAAATCACCAGCCAGAAAAATAGCATCAACTTTACCTATTGTTTCAACAACTTTTTGTAAATTAGCTGCCACCATTGGCTTTAATTGATGGTCAGAGGTTAATAAAATTTTTAAAGGAGTTTCTTTTTTAGGAGAAGAAGCCAAAGAAAAAACATTACTTTCTATTTTATCTTTTTTAACTAAAGTAACCACTTTATAAGGAACTTTTTCTCCTTGTTTTAACCCTGTAATTTCTCCCTCGTGTCGCCAAATTTGTCGCCTTGTTGTTTCGGAATAATCCCCCTTTACCTTTGACTGTTCATCTTCTCTCGTCCGACTTAACTCCGTCGTTTTAGCAATTATTTCTTTATCTAAATTTTGTCCATAAATAATTTTATTTTCCCTTCCCTGAAACTCAGTAAACCAAACCACTTTAACCGATGATTCTGTCGGAAACTGTAAAAAAGGATCACTGAGTAAAGAATAAGCGGAATTAGAATGACTAGAAGACATTTGTATAACGAATAAAAAAGCGAGGATAAATAATAAACTATAAATAAGTCTCACAATAATCAAGAGGTTGAATTTTTTAACTTAATCTTAAACAAGAAAAATAAACTTATAATTAAAGATTTTGGAACAAATGAACGACAAAAGTTAGCGAAACATAATAAATTATCAATAAAAAACCATAAAATTTAGTATTTCAGAGTTTTTTAGGACGACAGAGTGATAATATTTATTTGAAATAGGTTACAGATAAAGAGAAGCTTGCTAAACTAAACTAGATAACTAATGAATCTACCCATGAAGATTCTTGTAATTTCATCCCTTTTTCCTTATCCACCAATACAGGGAAAAGCCCAGGTGAGAACCTTTTCCTTACTCAAACATCTTAATACAAAGTATGACATTACCCTAGTCACCCAAGAACCCAAACAAGTGTTAGAAGAGGATATTGATGCGCTACAGCAGCACATCAGTGATTGCATTGTTTTTCCTGCTGTTAACCGCGACGAAAATGGCAAAGGTTTCCTAGAAACCGCTAAACAATTGGGAGTATTCGTACAACAAGGGACACCCCCACGGGTGTTATCCCGTTATTCGGTTGCAATTCAGGAATGGTTAGATCAAGCCATTGAATCTGAACAGTTTAATATTTTATTATGCGAAGGCAGTGCTAATGAAATCTATGTTAGACCAGAATGGCAAGAAAAAATTCCCACAGTGATTGATATCCACCGTTCTGTTTATGGGATGTATAAGCATCAAATTGAAACCAGTTCCAACGATGGGGGATTAAAGAATCAATTAAGCTTACCCCTATTACGTCGTTATGAAAGACAATATTGTCATAAATTTGCCTCCGTCATCGCAGCCAATCAAACCGAACAACAAACCCTAAAAAACTTAAAATTAGAAGTCCCTGTTATCCTCGTTCCCAACGGACTCAACTTACAAGTTTTTCCCAAACGGCCTAATAATCAAGACGGACACCGTATTACCTTTGTCGGTGCCATGGACAAACCAGCCAATGTTGATGCTGCACGGTTCTTTAGTTTAGAAGTTTTTCCGAAAATTCTTCAACGCTATCCCGATGCAACCCTTGATATCGTAGGAAGTCGGCCCGTTGAGGAAGTGTTAGAATTAAACGAACTCTCAGGGGTTCAGGTCACGGGACAAGTCCCTTGTGTGCTTGATTATCTCCATAACACCACCGTGTCAGTGATTCCCATTCGTAAAAGTATCGGCACGAAAATGCGAACCCTCGAAGCGTTGGCCACCGGAACCCCCTTAGTGGCCAGTGATTATGGTTTAGAAGGATTACCGGTTGATGGGCCGGGGGTTCCCTTAGTGGCCATGAGGGCCAACGATGTGGATGAATATGTTTATGCCGTAGGCCGTCTCTTTCAAGACGCAAAACTCAGAGAAAAATTATCCCACAACGGACGGACTTTAGTGGAAAATAAATATACTTGGGAACAAATGACGCAACGTTATGAACAAGTATTGTTAGATACCTATAGTAAATTTACATCCTGACAATGGCTTAATCCATGTCTAATCCTAAAATTGCTGCTATTATTTGTACCCATAACCGCGATCGCTATTTAGGTGAGGCGATTAAAAGTTTATTAGCACAAGAAGGGGTAACCTATGAAGTCCTCATCGTCGATAATGGCTCCACTGACGGCACAAAAGAGGTGGTTGAACCCTTTTTATCCAATCCTCACCTTAGATACGTTTATGAGCCAATTTTAGGGCTATCCGTTGCCCGTAATCGAGGAGCGGAAGAAACCACCGCCCCAATTTTAGCCTATCTCGATGATGATGCTGTGGCCTCCCCTCACTGGTTAAAGGTTTTGGTAGACTCCTATGAGGAGAATGAAAAATTAGCGATCGCAGGGGGTAAAGTCACCTTAATCTGGCCCGATAATATCACGCCGCCGGCTTGGATTTCTGAGGGGTTAGCCGGGGGTTTAGGGTCTTACGATTTAGGCGATAAAGAAGTATCAATTACCAACCCTCAACTTACTCCAAGAGGGTTAAATTATTCCCTAAGACGGTCATTTTTAGAGAAAATTGGGGGGTTTGATGCTAATTTAGGGAGAGTGGGCAAAAAACTCCTATCCAATGAAGAATTATTTATGACCGAATTAGCTTTAAATCAAGGATGGGAAGTTGCCTATCTTCCAGATGCTCTCGTTGCTCATAATGTTGCCCCAGAAAGGCTTCAGCGCAGTTGGTTTTTACGCCGCAGTTGGTGGCAAGGGGTGAGCGAATGTTATCGAGAAGAAATTGCTGGCCGTACAGGGATTAATCAGTTAGGAAGAGGGGGAGAAAGATTAATCAGAGGCTTATATAAATCGGTAAAATATATCGGTCAACCGGCACAAAGTTTTGATAATTTAGTTTATGCCTATGGTCAAATTGGCTATTTAAAAGAAGCTTTACAATTACTTTTAAAATCAGCCAAAAAATAGTATCTTTTTGTTTTAGGGAAGAGGCAAGAGGCAAGGGTTCTCCCCCTCACAAAAGGGGGAGTTAGAGGGGGTGGCAATAGGCAAGATAAAATATAATCTTCAAAGAGAACAATTAAAATGGCACAAAAAACAGCTTTAATCTGTGGCATTTCTGGACAAGATGGGTCTTATTTGGCTCAATTTCTTTTAAATAAGGGTTATGTGGTTTGTGGAACCTCACGGGATGCTCAAATGTCTTCGTTTCAAAACTTAGTACGTCTGGGAATTCGTGAACAAGTCAAAGTTGAATCGATGGCCCTTAATGACTTTCGCAGTGTGCTACAAATTCTCAACAAAATTGAACCGGATGAGGTCTATAATTTAGCCGGTCAAAGTTCCGTGGGATTGTCTTTTGAACTTCCTGTCGAAACCTTAGAAAGTATCGCCACAGGGACTTTAAATTTACTCGAAGCCATTCGTTTTACCGGCGCACCCATTAAGTTTTATAATGCAGGGTCAAGTGAATGTTTTGGGGATATTGGCACAACCCCGGCCGATGAATTAACCCCGTTTCGTCCTCGTAGTCCCTATGCTGTGGCGAAATCTGCGGCCTTTTGGGAAGTGGCAAATTATCGAGAAGCTTACGGGATTTTTGCCTGTTCTGGTATTTTATTTAATCACGAATCGCCCCTCCGTCCCCAACGTTTTGTAACGCAAAAAATTGTGGCAGCCGCTTGTAAAATTGCTCAAGGTCATTCCCATCCATTACAATTAGGAAATGTCAAAATTAAACGGGACTGGGGTTGGGCCCCTGAATATATTCAAGCCATGTATTTAATGCTGCAACAACCCCAAGCTGACGATTATGTGATTGCCACAGGTGAGAGTTATTCCTTAGAAGATTTTGTGATTGAAACCTTCAAATGTTTAGGTTTAAATTGGCAAGATTATGTAATTACTGATCAAAGTTTATTCCGTCCGACCGATATTTCTTACAGTTGTGGTAATCCGAGTAAAGCGGCCCAACAATTAGGCTGGAAACCTCAATATAAAATGCCAGAGGTGGTTAAAATGATGGTGGAATATCGACTCAGCCATAACAAAAGGTAGGAAGTCGAAAACCCCTACCCTTCAAATAAATTAAGTCAATGATGTGAACTTAGAAACGACCACGGCCTCTACCGCCACCACCGTTAAAAGAACCACGAGGTTGACGTTCTTTGGCTTTGTTCACTTTTAAGGTGCGACCCATCCATTCAGCCCCATCTAAGGTAGAAATGGCTTGTTCTTCTTGGTCATCAGAATTCATTTCTACAAAAGCAAAGCCACGCATACGACCGGTATCACGATCTGTAGGGATGTGAACACGCTTTACTTCGCCGTAATCTGTAAAGACTTCGCTAAGGTCTTCTTTGGTTACGTCATAGGATAGATTTCCTACATAAATTGACATTTTGTGATTATCTCCGCTATTTACAAGGATTGTAGAGAGTGAGTGATCGGAGAGAATCGTATCAAGGCTGAAAGGGAAAGACCCGTCAATGCTAATAACAAAATCTGCTACCGAATACTTATTTGTCTCACTTAATATACTAACATATTTTTTGGATTAAGATCATATAAATTTGTTTGTCGTTTCCATTACTCTAATGCAATGAAATTATTAATGATTTGTGCTACTTTTCCTTATCCTCCCAGTCGAGGGGGAACTCAAGTGAGAACCTTTAACTTATTAAAACAGTTGAGTTATCATCATCAGATAACGTTAGTAACCCAACAAGCTGAGGATGTTACCACAGAAGAAATAGAAGCCTTAAAACGTTGGGTTCAAACGTTAATGTTATTTCCTCGTCCTGCTAATCCTACAACAGGATTACTCAAAAAAATCAATAGATTTACTCAATTTTTAATCACAGGAACCCCCCCTAATGTTTCTTTTTTATACGATGAATCGATTCAAAATTGGCTAGATGACGCTGTTGAAGATAATCACTTTGATGCGATTACCTGTGAACATAGTGTTAATGAAATTTATATTCGTTCTTCTTATAAAAATAAAATTAAAACCATTGTTAATAGTCATAGTTCTGTCTATCGAACCTGTCAACATCAATTAGAAACAGGAACCTCAGAAAATCCTCAACGCGATCGCCTTTATTTACCTTTATTAAAACGCTACGAAAAAAGAGTTTATCAAAAATTTTCTCATATTGTTGTCACCACAGATGAAGATTATCAACAACTGAAAGAATTTAAAATTGATACGCCGGTTTCTGTTCTTCCTAATGGGGTTGATTTAGACATTTTTCCCTATCGAAATAGTGATCCAGGGGGTCATCATTTGATTATTACAGGGGGAATGGATTATGTGGTTAATATTGATGCTGCTTGCTTTTTTAGTCAAGAGATTTTTCCTTTAATTCGTCAAAAATATCCTGATGTTACCTTAACGATTGTTGGTGCAAACCCTGCGGATTCTGTGGTAAAATTAGCAGAAAACCCAGGGATTATTGTTACAGGAAAAGTGCCGTCAATGGCAGAGTATTTACACAAAGCAACGGTTTGTGTCATTCCGTTAAGATCAGGATTTGGTATTAAAAATAAAACCCTAGAAGCCATGGCCACAGGAGTTCCTATTGTAGCAAGCGATCGCGGTTTAGAAGGCATGGAAGTGAATGAAGAAAACACCCCTTTAAGAGCATTAAGAGCGAATACAATAGAAGAATATATTAAAGGAATTAGTGATTTATTGGAAGATGAAAAATTACGTCAAACTTTATCAAAAAATGGCAGAGAATATGTAGAAAATTATTTTACTTGGGAAAGTTTAGGAAAAGAATATGAGAAAATAATTACAAATTAATTTTTTATTTTACAACATCAAAATATGAGTTTTTATGACACAAAAAAAACCTTAAAACTTATTATAAACGCGATCAAATTAATGTCTTAATTAATAGAATGAATAACGACTATGAAAAATACAAAGATCCTAATAATTTGACAAACTATATGATTAAGGAGTTTAAAGAACTTTTAGAAACAGGAAAAATAACATTACATTATGGAAATAAAAAAGAAACAAGTTAGATTAATTAGGGTAGATAAACATTGCTGTTACTATATAAGTTAACAGAAGAGGCTAATGTGCCTAGCTTAGCATCCAATCAAAGATAAATATAAATCAGAAATCTGACTTCTGACTTCAAACTTCTGACTTGATTAAACTCCCCAGGTAGGATTCGAACCTACGACCAATCGGTTAACAGCCGACCGCTCTACCACTGAGCTACTGAGGATTGATTGCTCACACAATTACTAACTATAGCAACAACCTGTGTCATTTGGCAAGCCTTTGCTTTACTTTTCTTAAAAAAAATCATTCACCAAGGCGTTGTTAATTTTGACCTTTGGGCTTTATCGTATAAATATGCTCCTCACCGTCTAACTCAGAAATGCCTATCAATCACCATCGTCCTGTATCATTATCTTTAATGTCCACGGACTTAGCCATTGACTCTACTTTAGAAACCTCCGGGACGTTATACCAAAAAGATCGTTTTCGGTTCGATTTGCTCCTCAGTCAACCGGATAATTCCCAGTCAGTCAATGAAGAGGAAGCCACTTCAGCCGTTGAAACCGCTAGACATATGTTATGGCTAGAAATTTCTCCTGCAAGGATTATTATGAGCTTACAGGGAAATGGTAAATTCTGTTATCGTCATTTTTGGGAACCAGGAATTTACGGGTTAAGCCGTTACTGGTTAAACGATAACAGTGGGGACATTGCCAATGCTTTCCGTCTGCGTAATTATACTCGTCGCTTACAGCTAGACGGGGATATATTACCAGAATATCTCAGAATTGAATATGAGTTATGGTCAGGAAAAGTCCAACTAGGCAATTATATCCTCAATTTGGAAGTCTATCATTAACCTTTGCCTTAGAATATCCTGATAAACTTGTTAGTCTATAATCCTAAAAGTTAGGTTTCAGAAAAACCATCAATCTCGCTACAAACTTCATAAAAATCTGTTTTTGGAGGTTTGACAAATAACGGAGTCATTTCTTCAATAATTTTTTCATACACCTCACTTTGATTGGCCTCCATATCTTCAATTTTTTCCCACATAATCACCGCTATGCCTTCATCGGTTCCAGGCTTTTGTAATAAAAATGCCCCTTGAAACCCATCTTTATAGGTTGAAACTGCTTTTTCATAAAGTTTTTGGGCTTCAGAAAATTGGCCGGGCTTAAATTCTCCTACAGCAACATAAGCATACTTATGCTTAAGAAAATCGAGAAATTCTCCTGACATTATTAAACTCCAAAATCTTTCAAGGTTGCGGAAACATTAAATGATTGAGAAAATAGGGATAATTAATTATCAATTATTCTCAATATCTTCTCTTTACTATATATCTTATTTTGCTTCTTTTTATAACATCTTTTAACTTTTTCTTAAGTAATGGTAAAAATATCCATACTTAATTAAAAAATAAAATGTTAATTTTTGAAAAAAATAGGATCTAAATCACTCAGAATGTTTCACCCTAAAAATAAAGTCGAGATAAAAAATGGAGACTTAATAAAATGGTCACAGCAACACGACCAGAAAACAAAGCAAAAATAGGTCCAACTCAACTATTAATTAACAATGAATGGATAGAAAGTGTTTCAGGAAAACGCTTTGAAACCATTAACCCCACCACAGGGGAAGTCATTTGTGACGTAGCAGAAGCGGACGCAGAGGATGTTAATAAAGCTGTCAAAGCTGCGAGAAACGCCTTTAACCAGGGAGAGTGGCCTAACCTCTCGGCTACGCAACGAGGACACCTTTTATATAAGTTAGCTGATTTAATTGAAGCCAACATCGAAGAATTAGCCCGTCTCGAAACCTTAGATAACGGCAAACCTTATCAAGACTCCTTAAACGCTGATTTAAGGCTGGTTGTTGCTTGTTATCGTTATTATGCAGGTTGGGCAGATAAAATTCAAGGCAAAACCATTCCTATCAATGGTCCCTATTTTTGCTACACTCGCCATGAACCCGTTGGAGTGGTAGGGCAGATCATTCCTTGGAATTTTCCTCTTTTAATGCAAGCATGGAAACTTGCCCCCGCTTTGGCCACAGGAAACACAGTGGTAATGAAAACCGCCGAACAAACCCCCTTATCCGCGTTAAGAGTGGGAGAATTAATTATAGAGGCCGGGTTTCCTCCAGGGGTAGTTAACTTACTCTCAGGATATGGCCCAACGGCAGGACAAGCGATCGCCCGTCACCCTGATATTGATAAAGTAGCTTTTACCGGATCGACAGAAGTGGGCCATTTAATTCTAGAAGCGTCTGCTCAAACCAATTTAAAGCGCGTTACCTTAGAATTAGGGGGAAAAAGCCCGAATATTGTCTTTGCTGATGCTAACCTTGATCAGGCCATAGAAGGGGCGCATTTTGGTCTATTTTTTAATCAGGGTCAATGTTGTTGCGCCGGATCTCGTCTATTTGTAGAAGAGAAATGTTATGACGAGTTTGTGGCGAAAAGCGTCGAACGGGCTAAACAGCGCATTGTCGGCGATCCCTTTGATGATAACACCACCCAAGGGCCGCAAGTGGATAAGACTCAATTTGATAAAGTGATGGAGTATATTGAGTCAGGCCAACGAGAAGGGGCAAAACTTCTGTGTGGGGGTGGCCGTGTCGGCGATCGCGGTTACTTTATTGAACCCACGGTCTTTGCTGATGTACAAGATAACATGAAAATTGCCCAAGAAGAGATTTTTGGACCCGTGATGAGTATTATCAAGTTCAAAGACATGGATGAAGTGATCCAACGGGCGAATGATACCATGTATGGTTTAGCCGCTGCGGTTTGGACCCAAGATATTAGTAAAGGTCATGCGATCGCCAATGCTTTACGCGCCGGTACGGTTTGGGTTAACTGTTACGATGTTTTTGATGCGGCTGCGCCTTTTGGTGGCTTTAAACAGTCTGGTATGGGTCGAGAATTAGGAGAATATGGCTTACAACAATACACAGAAATTAAAACAGTAACTATGAAACTTTAATTACTTTTTAAACCGTTGTGGGAGTGTTATTAACTCCCACATTTTTTTAGTAATTATTTGGTTTAATTAGAGCCAAAATATGAAATAATAAAGAACAATAGAGTAGTTATTAAAAAAATCAAATCATGTTAACTAAAGCTTATGGTATTTTAGCCGGAGGTGGAGTAAAAGGTGCAGCCTTAGTAGGAGGAATACAAGCAATAGAACAAAATAAGATTGAATTTGTGGGTTATGGAGGAACATCAGCAGGGAGTATTATTGCTTTATTAGCCAGTGTTGGTTATACATCGGAAGAACTAGAAAAAATTATGATTGAAGAAATTGATTTTACTCAGTTTCTTGATAACTCAGCATCTGAATTAGAAAATTTGAAAGATTCTTTCAGACAGCTTTTCGAGAAAATTAATAATTTTAATCTTAATGATGAAATTTGGAGAATGGGAGAAAATAGAAGATTAATAATGACTTTAATCAACTTCTTGAAAAGACTTAATCAAGATTTAGGATTATGTGATGCAAATGGTTTAAAGCAATTTCTAGTAGAGAAAATTGGGGAAAAACATGATTCTCTTAAAAATAAAACAGATATTACTTTTCGAGAACTTCAAGAGCAAGGATGCTATCCTTTAAAAGTAGTTGCTTCAGATTTAATCAGTCGTCAAGCCGTTATTTATCCTTTAGATCAAGGACAAGGTTTAGACTATTCTGTAATTGATGCTGTGCGAGCATCTATGAGTTTTCCTTTTGTATTTTTTCCAGTACAAACTGATAATTATTTATTAGTTGATGGTGGTTTGAGTAGTAATTTACCTCTCTTTTTATTTCAAGAAGAAAGAAAAGTTAATAATTATCCAGTTATTGCACTTGATTTAGTAGTTGATGATAATAATCAATCAAACCATTCTTTAGATCAGAGTAACTATGGATTATTAAAGTTTATTCCAGATATGTTAGAGACAGTGTTAGAAGCAAGTGATAATTTAATTGAAACATTAATTAAGAATATTTATTATATTTCTATAAAACTCCCGAAAGATATTGGTACGCTTGATTTTGAAATTTCAAAACAAGATAGAGAAAGACTATTTGATAGAGGATATAGGGACGTAAGTTCCTACTTAAATAAGAATGTTTTTCAAGCTATCAAAAAAGTTAGAACCGAAAGAGAAAGATTAAGGGTTTTGTATGGTCGAATAGACTTAATTGAAAAGACATTGGAAAAAGTTGCTATAAGTTTTAAAAATTATTCTAATGCAGAAGAGATACGTGCTTATATTATGCTACCAACTGAACGAAATACACTAATTGTTGTTTATCAATATGGAATGGATAATGATCCAGATATCGATTGGGAAGTTCCTGTTAATAGTGGAAGTATAGGTTACACATGGGTCTCTCGTAAACATGGGCGAGTAAATATTGAAATGATGAAAAATAACTTAGAAGATTATAATTTAACTAAAACCCAAGTTAATAAAATCCGAAAAGATAGACAAGCAATTTATAGTGTTCCTATATTTGATTTAAGTTTATCCCGTACTGAAAAAATAGAAGATTTAGAAATGTTAGGAATTCTTTGTATAGATACTAGCACTTCCCTAGAAAATACGTTATGGTTAAATCAGGATAGTGTATGTAAAAATGAGATTGAATTATGGGCTGATATTCTGGCACTAATCTTAAAATAGAGGTAACAATTATGATAGAACCTAGCAGCATCCGACATCCACAAAATTATAAACCCATTACTACAGAAGTTAAACCTGGATTATATGTCATTGAAAATGCCTATGAAGGGGAATATGTGTATTTTGAGAATGATTCTTTTGAGATTCAAGAATCTTCTTCTGATATGACTGATGATTGTCAAGACACTTCCGAAACTCAAGAATTGAGTGGTGAAGAAATGCGTGAAATTTTAGGTGCAAGTGAACCTACGCCAACGAAACAACCTGAAAGGATAGAAAAAAGTCAGTCAAATAGGGACTTGATTGATGAGAAAGGTTTTGGTAGATCCTGACATCATTTTAGAGTATTTGCTAAATCGAGGAGATTTTAGGATAGAAGCTGAGGTTATCTGGAAAATGATAGAATCTCAGGTACTTGAACTGTTTGTAACAGAAAATGGATTAGAAAAAGTTCACTTTTATGTTCGCCAATTGACAAATACGAATGATGGAATAAAAATCATTAAAAGTCTCCAAAAAAAACTAAAAATTTGCCCTGTTGATAAGGATATTATATATGAAGCAAAAACAAGTAATTTGAGAAATTTTGACGCAGCTATTCAGGTTATTTGTGCAACTCAAATGAGGTTAGATGCAATTGTTGCTTGGAATCCTAAGGATTTTGATGTCGAATTATCTAGTATTAAGATTTTGAGTATCTATGAAATTTTTAAGATGGAATTAGATAAAAATTTTTCACAAGAATCCATAAATTTTTCAGAAAACTTACCAGAACAGACAAAAAACGTGGTATTTGCTGACGTTGCTGACGCATCTTTTAGACTTGATGAATTAACTTCTGAATCTAAACTAGCTAGACTTTTTAAGGAAGGACATCAGCGTCTTAATGTTGTTAATATTATTAGCGGCAATGCTAGTAGTATTGTTAGCAGTTCTGTTAGTAGTATGATAGCTGCCAATGAAACATTAAGTCAAATCGGTGGAAATTGCTATCCTCATCGTCGTATGGCTGCTTGTTTAAGGGATACAGAGATTATTCTACGTTACACAACTTACGCATTATTTTGTGGTGATTCGACTGTATTAGAAGATCGTTGTTTAAAGGGTTTAAGAGAGATTTATTTGGCATTGGGAGTTCCTATTGATTCTTCAATTTATTCTATAACTATGATGAAGAACAATATTATTAATCTAATTGATGATCTTCACAAGAATTCTAAATCAGAATGGATTACTACCGATGGTGACTATTCATCGATCAAAGAAGAACTGAACAATTATTTTGATATTATTGTTTCTTCACTTTCTTAATCGTTTGATAATTGGTCACTGATAGCTGTTCACTGTTCACTAAATTTCCGTTGTGCAAACCTTAATTTTGCCGATCGCGATCGCGGATTTTTTTCTATTTCTTCGGGTTGAGCAATCATCGGTTTTTTCGTCACAACATCCAATAATAAAGAGTCTCGAAAACTATATTTAACCCGACGATCTTCTAAACTATGAAAACTAATAATTCCCATACGTCCCCCAGGTTTTAACCAATGAGGGGCTTTTTCTAAGAACCTTTCTAATGATCCTAACTCATCATTAACCGCAATGCGTAACGCCTGAAAAACGCGCGTAGCAGGGTGTATGCGTCCATACCGTTGTTTTGGGGGGAAACACTTAGCGATCGCCTCTGCTAACTCTGTCGTTGTCTCAAAAGGACGTTGTTGTACAATACGACGAGCAATAGGCCGCGATCGCCTTTCCTCTCCATATTGATAAAATAAATCTGCTAGGCTGGTTTGATCCCAATGATTGATAATTTCTGCTGCGGTTAGGGACTGTTCACGGTTCATCCGCATATCTAAAGCTGCTTCCTGACGAAAACTAAAGCCTCTTTCGGGTACATCAAACTGGGGAGAACTTACCCCTAAATCAGCTAAAATACCGTTAAATTGTGCAGTTTTTCCTGGATAGTCTGCAAAATTGCCCTGCCAAACCTCAAAGCGATTTTCGGCCATGTCGGATAAATAAGCTTGAGTGGTCGCGATCGCTTCCCCATCGAGATCAATTCCTGTTACTCTAACATCAGGAAAAGCCTCTAAAATCAGACGACTATGGCCACCCCGTCCCAAAGTCGCATCTAAATAATGACCATTTGGTTCAATGGCTAAACCTTCTATCACCTCTTGACATAAAACGGGAGTGTGAAGGGTAGGGGTAACAAGCTCGTTAGTGGGATCTGTGTTAGTCATAAACACTAGATTAACAGAGACAGTAGAAAAAATAGAGTAAAAATCTAGACTCATCTTTTCGTTTTCGTCTCTTGCCTGATAACAGACTCAAACCCAGTCTAACCCTTAATTCTATCCTAATTCTGTTAACCCACAATCTCACTGGTGTGGCAATTGTCAGGAACTTATAATGCTTAAAATAATTCAAAACAAAAGAAACCCAGGCGGGGATTCAGTTATTATTATGGATTTGGCGGCTCAACGCATGGTGTTTATTCACTGTTCCCTTTTGAATTTGAACAGAATCTTCACTCGTTCTCTTATGTCTAGCTTAGTCGTATTTTTTGGTATTCTTAATGGGTGTAGTTTGGTGCCAAACGTCTCCCCTACCCCATCGCCGCCACCCTCTAGTTTTAGTGATGAAGAAGTCACGAATTATGCTCAGACGGTGTTAAAAATTGAAGATCAACGTCGCATCGCCTATGATGAAATCGAAGCAGTCATAGACAATCAACCCCCAGAAATTGCTTGCGATCAACCTGAAACCATTAAACAACTACCAGAGCAAGCTCAAAAGATTGCCGTTCAATTTTGTAATGAATCGAAGAAAATAGCCCAAGATAGTGGCTTATCCTCTAATCAGTTTAATGCCATCACAGAAAACGCCCAAAAAGATGCAACCCTCAAAAAGAGAATTCAAAATGCAATGATTCGTATTAGAAAGCCCTAAACTGTGTTGAGCAGTTAAAATAATCCTCATTATCGGTTCTATCTTATAAATTTCTCGCTTTAATATTGTTTTCTAAACTTGATTAAGTTTTTCTTCAGTCAGTTTAACTGCTGTGAAAAGCTCTATCAGTAATCTTTTTTTGATTCATTGATGAATTAACTTAAATATTGACAATTCCAACTCAATAATCAAGTTTTTGTCATCTTTCTTTTACCATAAAATTTAACTAAGGGATTAATAGTCTATTTATCTCTTTAGACAGATGGAAACCATTAAAAAAATGAAGATTATAGTAATAGTAAAGTCGATAAAAATATAGATATTAAGAATAGTAAATCGACTTGAAAGGCAGAATTTTACTGAAAGAATAGGTTAAACAATATGAGTAATACCACAATTAAACACGCTATTGGTACATTTGAGAATAGAAGTAATGCCGAAGTTGCACTACAAAAATTAAGAGATCAGGGTTTTAATATGGATAAAGTATCCATTATCACTCGTCATGAAGATGTTGATGCTGATTTCTCTGGTGCAGAGGTTAAATCCTCTGGAGAACAAGCTAAAGGAGGAGCTAAAGCCGGTGCAACAGCCGGTGCGGCCACTGGTGGTGTTTTAGGACTGATTGGTGGTTTAGGCGTATTAG
>NZ_PRLH01000011.1 GCF_003013815.1 Cyanothece sp. BG0011
ATTAGTAGTCAAAATAAACCTGCTGCTACTAACATCAATGATCTGAAATTTTGGCTACCCACTTCACTCCAAGCATTCTGGGGACCGGCTGAAACGAAACCCCCTCATCCTTGGCTCCCTAAAATCGAAATTGGCATTAAGAATCAACAAACCGTGATTTATGCTCCTGAGCAATTTGAATTAGGAACTTCTTCTTTATTAATTGTAACAGTGACTGAGAACGATGCGATCGCTAATAACACAACCGTTGAAGAATTAGCCAAAATATGGCAACAAAACATTATAAATTCTTTTAATAATGCACTGTGGGGACATGAGTTTGATCAAAAATATTTTGCTGGAAGATGGATTATTAGTGCAATTTCTATTATTATAGCACTGATCTTAATACGGTTAGTTGAATTTCTCCGAAGCTTTTTACGAAAACGGAGTAATTATCTCAAGCACAAACTTAATAAACTAACGGAAACCTTAGCAAGAAACGGGAAAGCTATTGGCTCCCGTAAGACTTATTCTGGGGATTCTAATCATAATTCAAAAGTGGTTGATAATGAAACATATAAGGAAAACAAATCTCGAAAGAATCGATTGAATTTTCAGTTTTTAATAACAAAAATTTTAAATATAATCAAAACAATAATAACAAAAAATACCTGGTTATCTTCTAAATTATCCCGCTCTAAACAAAAACTTTTTTTACAACGACAAAACTGGTTTAAACAAAGGATAAATTTTTATCAACTATTGCTTAGACTTTCTTTAATTTTAGACGTATTTATTTTAGGTTGTTGTTTGATTGTTATTTCTTTAGTTTTCCGAGACATTCGTTTCTTATCTGTCTATATTCTCAAACGAACAATACTTTTAATCATAGTTTGGATGGGATTAACAATTTTAGATAAAGTTGGAGACTTTTTGATTGATTATTCTCTTAATAATTGGGCGACTGAAGCGCAAGAAAGTAACCCGGAATCTAATCGTTATACCCTGAGAATTAATACATATTCTACTACGCTTAAACAAGCAACCACTTTTATAACTGTTGTATTAGGTATTTATTTAACCATTTGGTTAGTGGGAATTGATACGACTGTGTTAGCTGGAGCCGGCATTGTAGCAGTTGCTGTTGCTTTTTTGTCTCGAAACTTATTAGAAGATATGCTTAATGGTGTCTTAATTTTATGGAGCGATCGCTATGCCATTGGTGATGTGATTGATGTTAATGGTA
This sequence comes from Cyanothece sp. BG0011, assembly GCF_003013815.1. GTDB lineage: Bacteria > Cyanobacteriota > Cyanobacteriia > Cyanobacteriales > Microcystaceae > Crocosphaera. The sequence continues at coordinate 1,229 of NZ_PRLH01000011.1, forward strand.
TGGGGGGATTTGTTGAAAATATAAATCTATTTGTGACTTATTTACGAAATTTAGATGGACAACTTATTGCCATTCCCAATAGTCAAATTTCCACAGTTATTAATCATACAAAAGACTGGTCAAGGGTTAATTTTACTATTAAAATTGCTTGGTATGAAGACATTAAAAAAGCAATCGATATTATGATTAATGTTGCTAAAGAAATGCAAAAGGAACCCCAATGGAGTGATAAATTTCTTGAACCGTTAGAAGTTTTAGGAGTCGATGAAGTTTCCCACGAAGGGATATTAATTCGTGTTTTAATTAGAACAAAACCCCTTGAACATTGGCCCCTTGGTCGAGAATTTCGCTTACGAGTCAAACAAAAATTTGATGAGGCGAATATTTCTCTAGGCATTCCTCATCATAATATTTCTGTTGTTAATGATACTCATAATGATGAGCAAGTATTATCTTATGATATCCCTCAAAAAGACAGTTAAATGGCCAGTAAAGGCGCAGCATTAAGTAACTTTTGAGTATAAGGATGTTTGGGTTCTCTGAAAATACTTTCAGTTTCTCCAATTTCTACAATTTTACCTTGATTCATCACCGCAATACGATGACAGAAAAAACGGGCAACCCAAAGATCATGAGTAATAAATAAATAGGTTAAATCAAAATCATTTTTTAACTCAGACATCAAGTCTAACACTCTCGCTTGAACACTAGCATCCAACATACTAACCGGTTCATCACAAATCACTAATTTCGGTTTAGTAATTAATGCCCTCGCAATGGCCACTCGTTGCTGTTGTCCCCCCGATAATTCTTTAGGATAACGATGATAATAGTCTTCAACAGGGGTTAATTTAACCCGTTCTAACATTTTATATACTTGTTTTTTAGCTTCATTTACAGTAGCTAATTGATGGATTAATAGGGGATCAGCAATACTTTGTCCTACTGTCATTAAAGGATTTAAACAAGCGTTAGGATCTTGAAAAATCATTTGAATTTGACGACGTTTAAGACGCATTTCTCTTTCAGACAGTTGGGTTAACTCTTCCCCTAAAAAGTGAATGCTTCCCGATGTGGCTTTTAATAACTGTAAAAGGGTGCGAGATAGGGTACTTTTTCCACAACCTGACTCACCCACTAACCCTAAAATTTCCCCCGAATACAATTCAAAACTAACATCATCTACCGCCTTAATAACGTCTGGTTCTTTAGAGAAAAATTGCTGAATGAAATTCCCTTCTAAAGTAAAATATTGTTTTAAATGATTAACGGTTAATAACGGTTTCTTGTCTGGTTTATCCTCTTCCCAAGAATCGCTATTCATGGATTCATCCTCTTCTACTTGAACGTGCAAAGCTGCTTTTAATAATGACTTGGTATAATCGTGTTGAGGATGATGGAGAATATCAGCCATTTTACCCATTTCTACAATTTTACCGGCATTCATGACAGCCAGGCGATCGCAATATTCCCCGACCATCGCTAAATCATGGGAAATTAATAATAACCCCATTTCTTCTTCTTCACACAAACGGGTTAATTCTTGTAAAATTTCGGCTGCTACGGTTACATCTAAAGCGGTGGTGGGTTCGTCAGCAATAATCATTTTAGGGTTCAATAATAACGCTAACGCCATAGCTACCCGTTGTCGCATTCCACCACTAAACTCATGGGGATATTGTCCCCAACGGTTGGGAGGAATATTGACTTTCTCTAAAGTTTTAATAGCGATGGTTTTGGCTTCTTTGCGAGATAATTGGGGACGATGGGCCTGTAAGGTTTCTATGCAATGTTCGCCAATGGTCATCAAGGGGTCCAGACGAGTCATAGGGTCTTGAAACACTAACCCCACTACCTCACCCCGAAACTTTCTTAACCCTTCGGCGTTTAACCCAAAAATAGATTCACCCTGAAACTCGATTTTTCCCTCAATTTGTGTTAATTTAGGGAGCAAACCCATGGCTGCCTTTCCCATCGTAGATTTACCACAGCCAGACTCTCCGACTAAGCCCAATTTCTCCCCTTTTTGTAGCGTAAAAGAAACCCTATCAACGGCCCACGTCTCACTGAATGGGTACTGAATACGCAACTCATCAACACAAAATAAGGGTTGTCCGTTCATTGGTTAAGTTTTTTATAAAGTATTTATTAGGGGTCGAGAAGGTAATCGCTTACCTCCCCTCCCATTCCAAACCGTACGTGAGCCTTTCAACTCATACGGCTTTCGGCAATTAGTCCATTGTCATTGGTACAGTTAATACATCATCTTTCCATTTATAGTCATTTTCAGACCAATCATAGGAATTGTCATTTCTGCTTTTGACATCATGACAGTGACGATGTAGAGCTTGATAGTTTTTATATTCATCCTTACCGCCTTTCGATTTCGGGATGATGTGGTCAACTTCTATCAAGTCATCAGGAGTGAAGTATTGACCGCATAACGGGCATTTACCTTTCTGTTTCTTTAAGAGTTTTGCAACTCTGTTGGGTGTTTCTGGGTAGTTACCACGTCTTTTGCTCCAATATGTCCAGTTTCCATCATAAGTTGAGGCTTCAGGTTTGACCACCGTGTGTCTCTTTATTTCCGTTTCGGCGTGATAATACAGTTGCATTTCTTTAGTGCGAAATGTCCATATTCCATGTTTTCCGTATGAAAAGTATTTATTGAGTTTGTTGATGGTCTTGCCTTTCTTGACCCTTGATACTGCCCATGCTCGGAGCATATTCCACATTATATGGTCTTCAGATGAGAACGTTTCCTTGCTTGCTACAGCTTGGTAGTAGTTACACCATCCTTTGATTACAGGGATTAAATTCCTGATTAATGCTTTTTGAGGGGATTTTTTGTGGTTTTTTATGACCTTTTTAATCGCCTCATGGTGAGCTTTTATGGTCTTTTTACTAGGTTTGATTAGGGTCTTGTGTCCAATAGGTTTGGATATGTCTATGCCGTTAATTGTCCCTCCTGTTTTACCAGAGTGGTATTTACCAACGGGGTAAGACCGAATATTGAACCCTAGAAAGTCAAACCCAGGTTCAATGATTTTTCCATCGATTTCGATACTCCTAAGAGTATGTCTAATGGAGGTCTTTTCGGGTTTTAGTTCTAGCCCTACTTGTTCTAACCATTGAGATATTAAGGCCTTACATTGTAGAATGACGTTGTAGTCTTCATGGAGGACTACGAAATCATCAGCGTATCGGATGACCTTGGGTTTGTAGCCTGAATTCATAGAACCGTCTTCTCTCCGCTTATTGCGAGGGAAGTGGTTTTCTATGTGATTAATCATTCCGTGTAGTGCAATATTAGCTAATAGTGGGCTAAATGGAGTAGGCACAAAGCGCACCTTCCAATCTTTCGGTTGGCGTGTTTCTTCATACCTCTCCCCAAACCGTACGTGACAATTTCTCGTCATACGGCTTTCCATCATTGTTACCGTAGTTCCGCTTCTAGCTCATTGACAAACTCAGCTTTTGCTGTGTCTGATTGAAGAGTTTTCTTTGTTACCCCGTCAATTCCTGCTGTCTTCGACCCCTTGTTTGAGAGTATTGTATCCAGGGCATCTTTAATCCAATCTTGACGACAGATGAGCCGATAGAGATGGTCAAATTGATGTTCCTTTTGATACTTAGCTTTTATGGCGAGACTACGTTGGGTTTTGATGATATCGGACATACTTTTTAGTCCTCTCTACTTCCGTTTGTTCGTATCTCTAACAATGACTGCCATCCTTCGCCATGTGCCAGACTATTTTCTGGCTCGGACTACTACGATGGCTCTGCCACGCAATAGCTACTTCAGTTGCAGTTAACCCAGTCTGTGACCAGACCAGCTATTACGCTTCCTACGTTCATACTTTGGTACGTAATTACATTTAACCGTAGGCTTCTTCTTTACTCCGTTAGGATATAGACCTAATATCCCCGACATCAGTTGATAGTTTGTACCCTTGTAACTAGAGCAATTCAGACTGAGTAAAAAGTCCTTTTCAGTCAGACGAGTGGATGTTGACTTACCTGATGTCTCACGCCATCTCTGTCGTTTAACAGCGTGTCCAAGGTGTAGGAGCGTCGGACGAAGATTTCTTTCGTAGCCATAGTTAAATTCAGGCTCGAAGCCTCATACTGTAACAGAGTGCCAGTATTTTGCCCCTTGTTTCCCAGGCTTCAAACAGGTTCTTACTCATTGTCCCCTGCTTGCTGGGTCAGCCTTAGTACATTAGGGAATGTACTATCTCTTGGTAGTTTTCACTCTCCTTGAGCATTACCAAAGTACGCTTCGCAGCGCACTTACACCACCTTGAGGAGTTCCAGAATTGGTGTCCTCAAATACGCCGTTATCTATAACGCCACATTTCAACCATCGTTTAATTAGATGTTTCATGCAGGTAGGACAATCTACTTTGGACAGTAGGTAATCATGGTTAATCTTATCGAAGCATTTTGAGATGTCAGCGTCAAGGACATATTTGGCTTTCTTGTTGATTGCTGAGTATATCCTACCGATGGCATCATGTGCGCTTCTGCCTGGTCTAAAACCGTATGATGTCCCTTCAAATTGGGCTTCCCAATACGGCTCTAAGGCTGATTTAACCAAGGCTTGCATTGCTCTATCTTTAATGGTAGGAATCCCTAGAGGTCGCTTTTCATCACGTCCTGGTTTAGGTATCCATATCCGTCTGAGTGCCTTTGCTTTGTAACCTTTGACGTTGAGTTCGTAGGCAAGATTTACTCTCTGGTTAGGGCGTAAAGCCTTTGTCCCATCGATACCTGCTGTCTTCCGACCTTGATTATCTTGGGTCACTTTGCGAACGGCTAGGAGCTTAGCATAGTGTGACTTTAACAGGAGTTTTTGAAGCTTTTTGGCTTTGACTTTGTTTCCTGATTTAACCGCTTGAAATATCTTCTTTTGAAGCTTGAATACTTTTCTTTGGACTTTTGCCCAGTTGATAGTATTCCATTCTTGCGTAGTCTTGATTATCCTCGCTTTCGACATATTTACTTCTACTTGTTGCTATTTCGTACTAATAAACCAGTTGTACGTCAGCTTATCCATACTCATTACAAGTAGGCATTTGCTTCTTACAACTTCTTACCCCCGTGACCCTTGCGCTTAAGTTTGTCACTTCTCAACTACACGACCAGTGGTGAGAGCAATCACGGGGTTACTTCGTTCCGTTAATTTGGGATTATTGGTTGTAGGTTTTTTAAGGGTGTCAATTACTCTCTACCCCATCTATCCCCCAGGTTAGTTTTAGGAGTCGGTGTGAAAAATAATGTGAGCTTTCCACTTTTAACCTTGTTCTTTTGAACGCAGCTTATCAAACAGTTAAGCTACTTACTATTATTGAGGGTTCAAGTCGATGATTCAACGTAATGTTTAACCTTGACCAATTGACTCAAGGAACGACTTATCGTGCTGTTTCACAACGGGTTCCCCTTTTAACCCTGCTTCCATCCTGGGTTTACTAAGTCCAAAACGGAGGGTTATGTCGTCATTCTCAGGATTTGCTCCTTTTGACTCCGAATGTGGCTCCTTTAGCCAACAAATCAACAGTTATCTGAAACTGAACATATTAATTTGTCAAGGTTCAGACGAGCTAAACACTTGTTAGTACAAGCTTTCTAGCCCAACGAATCGCACCAATAGTTGATAGTTTAACACTGGACTTGAACTTAGTTAACTTTGATTACTATAAATATTTTTCAATAAACTGTATTGGAGTTAAATATTCAAAATTTGCGATCGCTTTTATTAATTCTCTATTAAATAAAATTAAACATTATTTACTTCTTCCTTTTTCTGCTAACATTTCTAATTTTACTTTTTGGATTAATTCTAGTTTTTGTTCTGTAGAGTCATAGCCATTTTTTTTAGCCCGTTGACGCATTTCTTCAAATTCATCGGGTTCATTCTTAGCAATAATAACCACATCAACCTCTTCATCGCTGAAGTTTTGATCTAGTTTGATTTTTAATACCCCGTCACTGATTTTACCTTTGGTTTGTACTATTTTCATAAGTGTACCTTTAAATAATAAATTACTCTTGACTCCTATAATAAACTAAAATTTTGTTATTCATCAATAGTAAGACCAGATTCTTCAAGTAGCAATATTTCCTCAAAAAGTTTCTTTGAACTAAGAAAAAGTTAATCTAGCGTATATTTTTTAAAAATCTCTCCTCTTACTACTCTAGCTTTTCTATTATTGGTTCCAGCACACATAAAATTATAATATTGACTAAATTCATTATCTTTATGTTTATTTTTCAGAATACTTTGTTCTAAATTTTCTAAATTTTTAGTAAAATCCTCAGAAACATTTGCTCCAACTTTAGCTATTTCTACTACCATTGTAAAAAAGCTTGATTTGCGATACCAAATCGAATCATTAGGAAGGTCTAAATCTTTAATCAATGCAAAGGTTTTAATGAGTAAAGCTTTCATGTGGTTTTTGTTAGGATACTCATCATTAAATTGAACAATATAGTTTTCTATTTCTTTATCTTTAGAAAAATATCCTCCTTCTTCTAAGGTTGACATAATTGATAAAATAAAGTGTAAATCTGCCATCCGAGTAAATTCTGATTCTCGAAATACTGGAAAATCACTTAAATCAATATTATTTAAAATATCTTTACCTGTTTGAATAAATTCGCCATCATAAACAGCATTATGAATTTCTATATCTTCTAGTTTGAATTTAGTTAAATTAATTCTTCTAAATACTTCCTTGATATCACTTTCATCTACTTTACCAATATCTCTAACAACAATTTGGTATGACAAAAAGTCTCCTCTTTCCTCATCAGTTAACTCCTCAAATTTTTTGATTTTTTTCAAAGGTTTATCATGTTTTCCGTCAATATACTTTTTAATCGTTGTCAATCTTTGTTGTCCATCTATTACCCATTCTGTTGTTCGCATTTTTTTAGTGTCAACTTCCCCTTTACAAACATAAATTTCTGGGAAAGGATAGCCTCTTAAAATAGTATCAATAAATTCTTCCTGATGGTCATGAGTCCAGACAAACTTACGCTGAAAATCGGGTCTAAGAATTAATTTACCACTTTCTATATTTTGATAAATATCGGCTATAGTTGGGTTAGTTACTGAGGATTTAATTTGTGTTTGCATCTTATCTTATTCTTGTTTGTGAGTTAATAATTTGTTTTAATGTACTGATTGTATATCGTTCAAAATAAGAATAACTTTTGAACACTCCAGCAGAAACCTTATAATTTCCTACTTCTGATTTACCATAAGAAATAGATTTAAAAAAATCAAACCATGATTGTTTTAATATTCCTACATCAAAAGATAAAGGAAGTTTATCAGGTCGAATCCAACCAATTGCTGTATACTCCAGAAAAGAATGATATTGGTCTAATTCTCTGACAGTTATGCTTTTTCTCGCTTTTCTCAGTTCCATTTGATAGTCATAAATAGGTTCTAACATCTTTTCGTATAATTGAGGTGAAATAATAGCTACATCAATATCTGAATTATAATCAAACTTTTTTTGTTTAAAAGGACTAAATCCTAACTTCGCTGAACCTGTAATATAAATTTCGTAAAAGTTAATATTAAAATGCTGAGAAATTCTTTTTCTAAATTCATAATATTCATCTTGATTATCAGTAAATATATAAGGAATTCCATGTATTAAGTATTTACGGCAAAAATCAATTATTTCCTCTTCATCTTGGAGTTTTTTGACTTGAGCGAAAAATTTTTCTAACGCTTCCATTACAGACAATTATATAATTTATAGAAGATGATAGGATTAACTTAAGTTAACCCAAGATAATCCCAGACGAATTCTTCTTTTATTCATCACTAATGTATATATTTTTATTTAGTTTCTTGGTCTTCTATTGCGTTTTGTAAAGTTATGTTGCGAAGACATCAAAGAAACCCCAAGTTTTTCAGAGATCCAAACTTCAAAATTATGGATAGGATAAGAACGGACTGCGATCGCAGGATCAACCATCGGTTTAACCAAAATCGTAAACATCCCCAAACGGTTTCCGGCTAAGACATCGGTAAATAAGCGATCGCCGACCATTGCTACTTGAGGAATGGGTAATTCCATAGCGCGAATGGCTTTTTTTAGTTTCCGTCGAGAGGGTTTAACAGCCCCTAATAAATAAGGTAACTCCAAAGAATTCGCAATACTACCAATACGATTTTCACTAATATTATTACTCACTAACCAAATGGGGGTTTTTCGCCGAATTTGGTTGATCCATAGTCTCAATTCCTCAGAAACATGGGGTTTTTTCAGAGGGACTAGGGTTTCATCCACATCCAAGATTAATCCCTTAATGTGATAATGATCTAAAACGTCTTGGCTTAAACCAAGAATCGTATCTCCTAAAATTAAATCAGGCTGTAACAGTTTGGCCTTAGACATACATTGTTAATTAATATAAAGATAATTGGCTCGATCAGTGTCCTTCACTCTAATGATGAGAGGTCAACTTGATATAATGAAGGTCAATCTCTCCATTGAGATAAGAACTTGCTCTTATAGGTACTTCCCTATTTTACTGGATTTTTATCCCTTAAAATGGGTGAGCCTCAATCTCTTCTCAGACTGTTGATTTTTTTACACTTATTTAATAAGTCGTTATTTATATTTACAAAAAATCATAAAACTTCATTTTCATTTCATAAAAATATACAAAAAAAAGTGGATCATTATCAATGAATGTAAATATACTTATACATAACAAGGTCAGGTAATCATTGATACAATCTGCCCTTAATTATTGTTGTGATTTCGTTATAATTTAGCCATGACAACCACCATACAAAGTCAAAATCTTTCTTTGTGGGAGCGGTTTTGTCAGTGGATAACTAGCACTAATAACCGTCTATATATCGGTTGGTTTGGTGTTATTCTTATCCCTACATTACTAACCGCCACCATTTGTTTTATCATTGCTTTCATTGCCGCTCCTCCTGTGGATATTGACGGGATTCGTGAGCCGGTCGCAGGATCATTGCTCTATGGAAATAATATTATTTCTGGAGCAGTGGTTCCCTCTTCTAATGCGATCGGATTACACTTTTATCCCATCTGGGAAGCAGCATCTCTCGATGAATGGCTGTATAACGGCGGTCCTTATCAATTAGTCATTTTCCATTTTCTCATTGGTATTTTCTGCTGGATGGGAAGACAATGGGAACTGTCTTATCGGTTAGGGATGCGTCCTTGGATTTGTGTTGCTTATAGCGCACCTGTCTCTGCAGCCACTGCTGTCTTCTTAATCTATCCCATTGGTCAGGGTTCTTTCTCCGATGGTATGCCGTTAGGAATCAGTGGAACCTTTAACTTTATGTTCGTTTTCCAAGCTGAACATAATATCTTAATGCACCCCTTCCATATGTTGGGGGTTGCGGGTGTATTCGGCGGTGCTTTATTCTCTGCGATGCACGGAAGTTTAGTTACCTCTAGCTTAGTGCGTGAGACAACCGAAACCGAATCCCAAAACTACGGTTATAAGTTTGGACAAGAAGAAGAAACCTATAACATTGTGGCCGCTCATGGTTACTTTGGTCGTTTAATCTTCCAATATGCGTCCTTCAACAATAGCCGTGCGTTACACTTTTTCTTAGGTGCTTGGCCAGTGATTGGTATTTGGTTCACTGCGATGGGTGTTAGTACCATGGCCTTTAATCTGAATGGATTTAACTTTAACCAATCTGTGTTAGATTCTCAAGGTCGTGTAATTGGTACTTGGGCCGATGTTCTTAACCGTGCTGGGATTGGCATGGAAGTGATGCACGAGCGCAATGCTCACAACTTCCCCTTAGACTTAGCCAGTGGCGAACAAACCTTAATTGCTCTTAAATAAGACGTTGATTCAATCTTAAAACCCTTTTCTCATTTAGCCCCATCTAAAATGCTTAGATGGGATTTCTTTTTTTTCTCATGTCAGCAGAATATACCACCAAACGAGGTTAATATAGAATAAATAACAACATCAACATAAAACAAAAATGACCAGTGTAAATGGATCTATTCCCTTTGAAACATTAGTCGAAACCATTAAATCCCTGGATTTGCGACAACAGCAAGAGTTGTTAGAAATTTTAGAAGAGCAAATGTTTGAAGCAGAGGAAGACTGGGAAAATAGTGAAGAAATTATAGCTGAGGTTGAAGAAGCGAAAAAAGCTTATCAAGCAGGAGATTACTTAACCCTTGAAGACTTTATATCCAGTCAATCTTAGACAATTTGATGTATTATACTGTCATTGTTCCTAAGCCTGTACAAAAGCAATTAAAACAATTACCATCTGAAATCTATCAAAGAGTATTAGCAAAAATATCGCAACTAGCCCATGAACCTCGTCCTATGGGTGTTAAAAAACTTAAAGGATTTGACAATGAATATCGTATTAGAATCGGTAATTATAGAATCCGATATGAAATTAATGATAAAGAATTAATCATTATCCTAGTAAGTTGTCGTCATCGTAGAGATGTTTATCGAGATTAACGACAAAAAAATTGAATAATTATCAGTAATAAATTCAATTAAATCCAATTTTCTTCATTTTCTCCATCTTCATCATTAGACTCTTGAGACGGTTGATAAGGAGGGGTAATAATACGATATTGAGCATCATAAACATCACCCCTGTTTTGAGGAGAAGGGGGCTTATTTTCAGCCTTAGGGGGGGTTACAGGGGGTTCAGACGAAACGCGATCGCTGCGATCGCTTAATTCTCGATAGGTATAAGAATAAACCGTTCCTTCTTGAGATACGGTTTTAGGAGGTTGCTGTTTTTCAAACTCTGACCGAGTGTCTTCGACAGTAGTCGGGTTACGGGGAATGGTATTTTCTTCGGGGGGTTCTTCAATATCCCATTCATCCTCCTCTTGTTCTGCGTTTGAACTATTGTCCCATTCTGGGGGTGGAGGGGTTCCCCAATCAGATTTTTTCGGCGAAGGTCGTTGATAAGGGGTTTCAGGGGGATCTTGAGGTCGAGGGCGACGGTTAGGGGGTTTGTTAAAGGACAGTATTCGAGACGATCGCGTTAATAATTGAATCAAAAAACTGCTAATAATTCCTGCTAAAGTAAAAATAAGCATCCAGACAGCTACAGGAAGTCTCAGGGAAAATAAAGCCGTTTCGGCATCAGTTCCCAGAAAATAAAGGGTGATCGGCTGTTGATTTTGCAATAAAATAATTCCTGAGCCGATGGCCATCAATACTAATATCATTAACCGCATACTAATTCCTACTGCCTTCTCTAAGCCTCATAAGAGAAATATTGTTCATTATCGATTATCTGTGGTTCAAGGGTGTTAGTCTTGGCTCAGATAATGATGTAATGCTTCTAATCCTAAGATATAACTATTCGCTCCAAAACCGCTAATCTGTCCCACTGCAATGTCAGCAATGTAGGAATGATGACGAAACCTCTCTCGTTTATAAATATTACTTAAATGAACCTCTACAACGGGGATTTTAACCGCAGATAAGGCATCTCGAATGGCAATGCTGGTATGGGTGTAAGCACCCGCATTGATTAATATGCCTTGATACTTGCCTAAACTGTCTTGAATACAATCAACGATCACCCCTTCATGGTTCGATTGAATAATCGATAGGGTGACAGGCAAAGACCCCGCCCTCTCGTTGAGAAGACGGTTGATCCCTTCTAAAGTTACAGAACCATAGATTCCAGGCTCACGAATGCCTAACATATTAAGATTAGGTCCATGAATAACAAGGATGCTTAATTTTTCAGAAGATTCAGTGAACACACCAGACCTGCTTATCTATGACGGCGACGCTTTGGGTCGTTGACTGGAATGGGTATCAGTTCTGGTTCTGGTTCGGCTTGAGGGCCTAAGAGGGTTTCGATTAGCTTTTGCGCCAATTCTCTAAGCTTTTCTAGAACTTTTTCTAAATAGTCCATCAGGCAGACGGCTCCTGTGATATAGTTGCTTCCCTTTGATTGTTTGCCAACTTATTAACAGACCGTTAAGTTTTTAGTTTATTTTAGAGTTTATCGGCGCTGTTGATGACAAACTTAGGTTATAAACGAGTTTATAGTTATATTAAATATAACATAATATTTTCAAAGATGGGGCATTATAGAAAAATATAGTGCTACGCACCCTTGGAATAGGCAATGGGTTTAAAAATTAATAGGTGGGTTGAAGTAGCGATCGCAATAGAAACGGAGTCCCCACACTGGTAACACCACAGACAAACACCATGGCAGAAAAGACGTGAGGAGAAACAGCCCATTCCCCTAAATGTAATCCATGTTGCATGACCACCATCATAATTTCTGCCCTCGGCACCATACTTAAGCCGATGACCATTGAACTATGCCATCCGGTCATCACTAAAGCAGGGATACCAGCACCGATTACTTTTCCGAAGACGGCTCCGGTGAGTAGAATAGTTCCCCAAACGACGGCATTTCCCAAAGTCGTCACATCAATGGTTAAACCAATGCTAATAAAAAAGAAAGGGACAAACAGATCGTATAGCATATCGAAAGAAGCATCAATTTTAACGGCTTCGGGATCACGACTAAAGACTAAACCCGCAAAAAAGGCTCCCACTGCTTCAGAAAATCCTAATAATCCTGCGATCGCAGCGATTAAAAACCCAAACCCCACAATGGTTAAGGTAAAATCAGCCGGGGGATCAAATTTTCGGAAAAAATTTGTAATCGATGGTTCTAAATAACGAGAAAAAAAGAAACAAAATCCCGCAAAAAAGACAGCTTTAAAGAGAAACAATATAACGGTTTTTAAAATTAATAAGTTTAAATTAGTTTGATTTCCATTATGAACAACAGGTACAATATTAAATAATAAAGCCATCAAAAAAATTGCCGAAATATCATCCATTTCCGCTACATCTAACATTAATTCTCCATTGGGAGTATTTAAGGCTTGAGCTTCTTGCCAAATACTCACCGATATTCCCACACTGGTTGCTGTCATGGCGGTAGCCACAAATAAGCTAGAAATTATATCTAATTGAAGCAAGCGAGAAGCAATGATAAAACCGACAAACCCACTAATAACTACATCACCTAACCAGACTAAACTTGCTCTGCGTAACTGTTGAATGAGTTTACCTAAATCACTTTCTAAACCCACCCGAAATAATAAACAAATTAAGCCCACATCTCCTAAAAATTTGATAATTTCTAAGCCAATATCTGCTAATAAGTTAAGGTTGTCTTCCATTATTCTTAATAATAATCCTAAACAAAGATAACCGACTAAAATCGGTATATTATAATGTTTAAGTCCAAATTTTATGAGAATAGATAAGATTATGATTAACCCAATTAATAAAATAATCAGGGAAAGATTAGGTTCTAAATTAGTCATGATTTTAGAATTTATAATTTATAGAAGTACAAAAAATAGTTAGGACACTGGTTAACCTTGAAACTGTTGTCTAATCAACCATTGCCACCCCCTCTAACTCCCCCTTTTGCGAGGGGAAGAACCCTTGCCCATTCCCTATTCCCCAGTGCGTAGCACTATAGAATTCAATATTCTTGATTATCTTTTAGATACACTATCATTTATTTTTTAAACTTACCTTTAATTCGAGATAATAATAAATTGACTTCTGGTAATTTTAATTGAATAGATAAAATAAGGAAAATTGCAAAAGCAACCATCACAGACAAGAGTAATTGTAACAATTGTAAAATTAAATTATTTCCCGTATAAAATTGTTGCCAACCCCAACTAACCCCCCAACTAGCCACACCAGCAATAAAACTAATACCGGTTAATCCTAATAAAGCCTTACCCCATTCTATTAAAGGTAAACCTCCTAACCGTCTATTAAGAATGGCTATAAAAATAATCAAAGAAACCAGATTAACGCCAATGGTTGCCAAAACTAAGCCCGGTGTTTTAAAGGGTTTATACAAAAGAAAATCCAAAAAACCATTGAGAAAAATATTAAAAATACTAATACGAAACGGGGTTTCGCCATCTCCCAAAGCATAAAACACCCTAACTAAAACATCCCTGGCTAAATAGAAAAACATTCCAATGCCATAAGCCATTAAAACAGGGATTACCATATCAGCATCAGCCGATTTAAACGCCCCTCGCTGATAAATAACCCGAATAATAACATCCGCCAAAGCGATAAAAATAGCCGTTAACGGTAACATAGTTAAAGCCGTCAATAATAACCCTTGACGAATTCTTACTTTTAATTCCGGCCAATTTTCAGGAGCGGTTAAACGAGAAAAAACCGGCATAAACGGCACTAAAATCATATTAGAAATAATGCCCAAAGGCGTTAACACAATAAAATTGGCATAACGCATGGCCGCCGCCGCATTTTCAATAAACGAGGCAAAAAACAGGTCAGTATAAACATTAATATGTAACATTCCCGAGGAAAGGGTCGCCGGTGCCATCACCTTCATGACATCCATCACCCCTGGGAGTCGCCAATTAAAGCGTAGACGTAATTGTCCCATTCCCGCTTGCCATTGCGCCCAGAGTTGAGCTAACCATTGTAAGAAACCCCCTGCTAGGGTTCCGCCGGCTAACACCATACCCCCTAAATACCAATTTTCAGGGTTATTGAGATTGCTGCCAAACTGCCACATTAACGTCCAAACGCCGATCACAATGGCTACACTGGAAAATAAGGGGCTAATACTGGGTAATAGATATTGATCCGCAGCATTGAGGGTTCCGAAACCGATGCCGATTAGGCCTGCTAATAAAGCCAAAGGGGCCATAATCTGTAATTGTTGAATGGCGATCGCTTTGACCTCTCCTTCTAACCCAGGGGCTAATAGTGAGATAAAAGTATCGGCAAAAACAATTAAAACCACCGTCACCAGCAACAACACCCCACTGACGAGGGTGGTTACGGTTTCCACTAACGGGGCGGCCTCGGACTTATCTCGTTTGGCTAAAACGCTAATTAAGGCACTGTGAAACGGTCCGTTGATGCCCCCCAGTAAAATTAATAAGAAACCGGGGATCACATAGGCATAGGCGTAAGCATTGACCACTGGACCCACCCCAAAAGCAGCTGCGATCGCTTGTTCGCGCACTAAGCCAAAGATTTTACTAATGAGGGTAGCCACGGCCACCAGGCCAGCGATGCTTACTAAGGAACGGGACTTTTTCGGGTTAATAGACACGGCACTCCCCATGACAAATTGTCATTTATTATTCAAGATTCCGTGACGTGAAACAAGAGGGTATTGGCTTTAAACAGGATTTTCTCTAAACACAGGAATTTCTGTGCCATGGCCATTCCCATTGCCGTTACCATTGTTATTGCTCTCTGGTATGTCGGTGGTGGGTGCGACTAAATCTTCTACGCCGTTGACCACAGCCCCTAATACAGGAACCTCTGCATCAGATAATTGATCGAGGGCTTCGTTTAACAAACTCGAACGGGTGAGACCGGGTCGAGTGACTAACACTAAGCCATCGGTTAAGGATTCTAAGAGGAGGGCATCGTTACAGCGAGATAGGGACGGGGTGTCAATAATCACCATGTCATAGCGTCCTCTGGCATCTTTTAAGAGCAGTCGTAACTCGCTCGATTCAATAATGGCTGCTGCTTGCCGTTGGGGGCCAGGACTCGGTAAAACGTATAAATTAGCGATCCCAGGCACTAAGGTGACGGCATCGGTGCGATTCTGGTAGAACCGTAAGGGTTCGAGGTTGCTGTCGGGGTCAGGGGTTATCTCTAACCATTCAGCTTTAGACGGCGATCGCAAATCTCCTTCTACTAATAAAGTGCGTTTTCCTGCTTGGGCCGAGGCAATGGCTAAGTTATAGGCCGTTGCGCTTTTTCCTTCTTCGTTACTGACACTGGTGATCATCACCACTTTCGACATATCCGATCCTAGGCGACGGAGGTTACTGCGTACCCGTTCATAAAAACTTAAATCCGCTGCATCGCCTTCTAATAAAACGGGGCTGAGATCCTCGCGGTAGAGGGAACTATAGATAAAGGGTAACTGTCCGAGCAGGGGAATTTCGCGATCAGCCAGGGAGTCTCTGAGTTCTTGAGGGGTATGTAAGCGATCGTCGAGTAACGCCAAGAGAAGGATTAAGCCTAACCCGGCCACTAAACCGATACCGCCACCGGCTGCAATAATGAGCAGTTTATTGGTTTCTTGGGGTGTTTGGGGCCGAGTGGGTCGATAGGTGGCCGGAACCGCTTCGGATAAACTCCCTACGGTTTCGGCTTCTGCTGCTTGAGCATCCACTAAGGCCGTTAAGATGTTTTGATAAACAATCCGTTGAAATTCGACTTCTTGAACCAGTTTGGCTTGTTGCAGTTGTTTATCTGGGAACCTTTCGTACTGTTCCCGTAATTTTCGTTCTGTGTCAATCACTGAATTTAATTGCTTGACTAATCCGGCCCGTCTGGTTTCTAAGGCGATTAGTTCATTGGCTAACTGTTGTCGACTGGGGTCAAGACTACTATCTTGACGAATCTGACTGATGGGGATGGGGGCTAACTCTCTGGCCCCGATTAATTCCTGGGCCCTTTGTTGAAAGAGGGTTTCGTTAACTTGTTTTTCTTTGAGCAGTTTTTCGATGGTAGGGTGTTCGGGCCGTAAATCTATTTTTAACCTTTCTAGTTGTTGCTCAATCTGTAAAATTTGCGCCCGTAAGTTAGCCAAAATGGGATCAGCACTTAAGGCTACAGAAGCATAGGCTTGTTTGGGCGTTAATCCTAATTGATTGATTAAACTATTAATACGACCATCTATTTCTTGAAGGGCTAACCCTAATTCTCGTTGTCTCTGTTGAGAACTGGTAATCCCACTAAATAGACTCCCATCTTGAATGGCCAGTAAATCTGACCCTTGTTGAGACACATAGCGATAAAATCGATTTTCCGCTGCGGTTAGGTCTTGTTTAACTTGCTCGAGTCGTTTACTTAATGCTTCAATTCGACTTCTCAATTCGGAGGTATTGAGCCAGCGACTATGGTCGATCATCTCTTCCATGAAAGCATCTAGAATCAATGTAGCCCGGGTAGGTGATTCTTTATCGGTATATTGTAGTCTAATGACTGAAGAAGCAACTTCCCCTTGTTTATCCCGTTCGGGTAGTTCTATGGCTAAGGTTTTTTCTTGTATTTGCCGAATTTCTTGGGCCGAGAGTTCTAGTTTATCCATGACATTCTGAAGAACCCGCCCCGATAAGAGGGTATTTTTACTCAGAGATAAACCTCTTCCTTGTGCCTGTAGTTCGTTTCCTGTGGTGGTAAAAGCGGGGGGGGGTTCCGTAAAGGTCAATTGTCCAAACGCGGTATAGGTGGGAGCCGGTGGGGGTGGTGGGGGTTGTAGGGCGACCAATCCTGAGACTCCAAAACCAGCTATCATGGTTAAGAATCCTAACCAGTAGTTTTGTTGAAATGAAATAGCAAATCGTTTAACAATTGGGGGCGCCATAATAATTTAGAAACATTAATAATGATACTATTGTAAAGATTTTTAGTTCCTTATGATAATGACTCTTCTATAATACCAAAGTCAATCTCATGGTTAGATTAGGAACAACAAGGGGAAAAGGGTGATGAGATGAGGTTTTTTTGTTTGTTAAGATTTTTTTATGGCCAAGTTTCACCATGATTCAGTGACTAAAGAGCTATTTTTTCGGTGAACCGTACCTGGTGGGCAAAAACTAATAACCGAGACGTTATGATTGCCCTTTCTTAACTTTTGTGGCTCATACTGTCATCCCTAACAAGGGTCACGGTTTAATGATAGTGAACAATCTTGCTCTGTAAACTATTCGAGTAAAAATATGATGCAATTAAGTCGCAGTTTGAAGCTTTTAGGCTTAGTTTTTCTGTTCTTATTGATTTCTGTGAATTCTGCTGTTGCTTTTTGTGGTTTTTATGTCGCTAAAGCTGATAGTAATCTGTATAACCAAGCGTCTCAAGTTATCATCGCTCGGGATGGAAAACGCACTGTTTTAACCATGGCCAATGACTATCAAGGGGCGGTTAATGATTTCGCGATGGTGGTTCCAGTTCCTGTTATTTTAACTGAAGAACAAGTTAAAGTAGGAGAACCATTAATTATCGAAAGATTGGACGCTTTTAGCGCGCCGAGATTAGTGGAATATTTTGATGAAGATCCTTGTCATCGTTCTTATTTTGAAGATGAAGTTTTTAGGACTCCGGCTGCTCCTCAAGCCGCTTCAGAAATGAAAGAAAGTCGTAATAATGCTTTAGGGGTAACGGTTGAAGAAGCCTTTACGGTAGGGGAATATGATATCGTTATTCTTAGTGCAAAAGAGTCCGATGGGTTAGAGGTTTGGTTAAAAGAAAATGGCTATAGAATACCCAATGGAACCAGCGATCTTTTACGACCTTATATTCAACAAAATCTTAAATTTTTTGTCGCTAAAGTTAATTTAACGGAATACGAAAATACGGGTTTTAAATCCCTTCGTCCGTTGATGATGGCCTATGAATCTCCTAAGTTTATGTTACCCATTCGCTTAGGAATGTTAAATGCTCAAGGAGAGCAAGATTTAATTGTTTACTTATTATCCCCTAAAGGACAAGTTGAATTAACCAATTATCGCACTGTTAAAGTTCCTTCTAATCTAGAAATTCCTGAGTTTATTCAACAAGAATTTGCTCCTTTTTATAAGGCGATGTTTACTAAAAGTTATGAAAGAAACGGCAAGAAAGTCGCTTTTATTGAATACGCTTGGAATATGGCTAATTGTGATCCTTGTTCAGCGCAACCATTAAACCGTGAAGAGTTAGAAAAAGCAGGGGTATTTTGGTTAGATAATAGTCGGTTTAATAATGTGTTTATTACTCGTCTTCATCTGCGTTATCAACGAGATAATTTTCCTGAAGATTTGAAGTTTCAAGAAACCGCTAATAATCAATTATTTCAAGGAAGATATATTATCCGTCATCCCTTTCGAGAAAAAAGAGATTGCGAGGCAGCAAAAACTTATTATCAATCAGTGAGAGAAAGACAAGATCAAGAAGCAATGACTTTATCTCGTTTAACCGGATGGAATCTTTATGATATTCGTAAAAAAATTAATTTTATTGAGTTTGAGAATGTTCCTTGGTGGCGACGAATTTTCGGGTCTTAAAAGTAATCAATTTAGTTAAATTAATTAAAAAATCGAGGTCAACTATGGTAATTGATGTACAGAAAAAAACAAAATTCTATACTCCTGAAGAATATTTAAAGTTAGAAGCTGATGCTCAACAACGACATCATTATATTAAAGGAAAAATCATTGAAATGGCTGGCGGTACACCCAATCATAATAAGATAGCATTAAACTTAAGTAGTGCTTTAAACTTTGCCTTGAAAGGTAAACCATTAGATATTTTTATGACAGATCAAAGGTTATGGATTCCTTCAGAAAAAATCTACACTTATCCTGATATAATGGTAGTTGAGCAACCTTTAAACTATGCTCAAAATCGCCACGATACTTTAATTAATCCTTTGCTTATTGTTGAAGTGTTATCTACGTCAACAAGGAATTATGATAAAGACGAAAAATTTGCAGCTTATCGGACTATTTCTAGTTTTCAAGAATATATTTTAATTGATCAACATTGTATCCATATTGAACAATATAGTCGTCAAGAATCCAATAAATGGACATTTATCGAATACAATAACCTGACAGATACGTTAACCTTATCTTCGGTTAATTTTGAAATCGAACTTGTTGATATTTACGATAAAGTCAATTTTACCTAAGTTTTAAAACCCAATTTTAAACAACAGATTCTAACCGTTTTAACATGGCTTCTCTGGCTTTTTGAGCTAAACTATCATCAAGGGGCATTAAATTGATTTCCGTTTGATATTTTTCTTGTAATGCGGTTTTAATCAACCAGTCAGCTACAAAAGGATTTTTCGGTAAGAGAGGACCGTGGGAATAAGTAGCGATCGCATGACGATAAAACGCCCCTTCATAACCATCTTCTCCATTATTACCATACCCAGACTGAACCTTTCCCAAGGGTTGCACATTCCCTAAATAAGTGCGTCCCCCGTGATTTTCAAAGCCAATAATAATGGGGGGTTGGCCTAACATGGCTTTCAAATCTTCGGCCAAAGGAGAAGCGGTAACTTCAAACACCACATTCCCAATACAACGGGACACATTAGGTCCGGGATGTTTGGTGACTAAATCGAGTAACCCTAACCCTTCAATTCTTTGCCCTAAGGCCGGTTCATAATAATGACCGAGAAGTTGGGGAGATCCACAGGTAAACACCCCTGGGGTTCCCCCGTCTAACTTCTGACGTAGGGTATCCGCTTTCGCCCCTTGTAAGTCGCGCATCACGATTTCTTGTTGACGATCTTGGGCCCCACCCCCGACGATAACATCGACTTTTGAAAAGTGATCCGCTTCGGTTTGTTGATCGAGGGGAAGAATCGTCACGGGAATCTCTCGCCATTGACAACGGCGTTGGAGACAGATGACGTTACCGCGATCGCCGTAGGTACTCATTAAGTTGGGATAAAGCCAACCGATGGTTAAGGAACGGGGTTCAGACATAGATTATCGTAAACGTGCTGATTGAACTAATAATAAACTACCGGCACCCAATCCGAGAATATTAGGTAACCACGCCCCCAGAAATGGGGTTAAAATGCCCCAAATACCCAGAGAGGTACTCATAAAGGCTAGGAGATAATAACCAAAAATTAAGCCCACACAGACACCGAAACTGGTGGCCTTATTGGTATTTTGCGGTCTCACCCCAATGGCTGCCCCCACTAACCCAAAGATTAAACACACAAAAGGCATGGCATACTTTTCTTGTAAACGAACCTGAACCTTTCTGACGCGCTTCTCATTGCCGCTTAATTGCATGGCTTTGAGATATTCTCTAGTTTGGGCAATGGTCATTTCGGTGAAATTTTGACGACGGTTGGCTAAATCTAACGGGGCCCGAGGTAAAGCCAATTGTTGATGTTGAAAGCGCACAATATTACGATAGGACCCATCCGGGGCAATGAGATAAACGGTGCCATTAAAAAAGTCCCAGGTATTGCTCGAAATATTCCAGGTAGCTGACTCAGAGGTAACAATTTGGTTAACCCCTTCTTGGGTTCGGTCTAAAATGGTTAACCCCTTCATCTTGTCTCCGTTGTATTCTTCAGCGTAGAATAAACGGCTTAACACCGTAACTTGTTGACCATCTTCTTCTTGAACGGTTTTGTATTCAGGATAAACAATATTGCGTTCTTTAAAATCGGGCCGTTCTTGATTCACTGCCCGTTGTAAAGTTACGGCGGCTTCGTGGGTGGCTGCCGGGGCGATCCAATCATTAACGACAAAAGCGCATCCAGTGACCACCAAACCAAATAAAACCACAGGAATAATTAAACGATAAACACTGACCCCTAAACTGCGTAGGGCAATAATTTCGCTATCACTGGATAAACGACTATAAGCCATCAAAGCGGCCAGTAACATAGCCATGGGAAAGGCTAAACTCACAAATCCTGGCATTTTTAAGACTAAAATTCGCATGGCCACTGACAACATGAGTCCTGACTCGGTTACCCGACGCACTAAATCGAATAAAGTACCAATGGATAAGCCTAAAGAGGTAAAAATCCCCATGCCAAAGAGAAACGGCAATAGGAGTTCAATAAACAGATAACGATCCATGATTGATAAACCAGGGATGCGGGGCTTTAGTTTAATTTTAACGGGGTTGACTTGACCAATATCCATAATTTGTGTGTGATCTTGGGGTTAGAACGTTGTCTTTAGTTGCCTAAATAATACTGTCGAACTAGGGGATTGTTATAAATTTCTTCGGCACTGCCGGCGGCTAAAATTTGACCATCTCGCATAATATAGGCGCGGTTGGTAATGGCCAGGGTGGCTTGAACATTGTGATCGGTGATCAAAATCCCCATCTGGCGATCGCGTAATTGGGCGATCATGGTTTGAATTTCTGAGACAGCGATGGGGTCAACTCCGGCAAAGGGTTCGTCTAATAATAAAAAGTCTGGCCCTTGTTGGCCCACGGCTAAGGAACGGGCTAATTCGGTTCTGCGTCTTTCTCCCCCGGAGACTTGAGACCCTTTGGTATGGGCAATTTTTTCGAGGCGAAACTCTTTGAGCAAAGTATGAAGACGTTGAGGCCGTTGTCGAAAGGGAACGTTAGTTTGTTCTAGGGCCACTTGAATATTTTCGGCCACACTCAGATGACGAAAAATACTCGGTTGTTGGGTCATATAACCAATCCCCAAGCGGGCCCGCTTATTTAAGGGTAAGCGAGTCACTTCTTGTTGATTTAACCAGACTCTTCCTTTATTGGGTTTAATTAAACCGGTGGCAATGTAAAAAGTGGTTGTTTTCCCCGCGCCGTTGGGGCCTAGCAGGCCGACAATTTCCCCAGGGGCAACTTTAAGATTGACACGGTTAACAATGTCTCTTTTTCCGTATTTTTTATGGATATTTTCTAAAATGAGGGTCATGGATGAGGATTTAAAAGTCAGGGGTGGGTAAGGTAGTGTCTAGAGGAGGGGCCGGGGAGACGGGAACGGGTTGAGGGGGACTGTTTTCATTTTCTGTCACCAGGTAGATTGATTCGACTTGTTGTGCCGATTCTGGGGTGGCAATAAATCGTCCTTCATCGATTAAATAGGTCATGGTTTCGGCCCGCATACTGTTGCCTTCTTGTAGCACATATACGTCTCCTGTGAGAACTAAACGCCGTTCTCGACTAAAATATTGTGCTTGTGCCGATGTGCCTTGAATTTGCCTGGCCGGGTAGAAAAACTGCACGTTTCCCCTAGCGGTTACGACACCGGTTTCTGAGTTGGCTTCCTGGATATCAGACCGAACCGTCAGGGGACTATTAGGGGGTGGGTTTTGAGCCTGTACATTGGTGGGAACGGTTTCAAGGGTTAGGATACCCATGAGGACAGCTAAGGTACAGCTTAGGGTTCCTAGGGCGTTCTTACGATGGGACATAGGAATAGAAAACATAGTCTAGGATCGCTTTTAAGTGTATTCTATTGTCTTAGTGTACTCAATCTTTTCTATGGCAATGTTAAAACTGTCTAATAATTGTTTCTTGTCGGTTAGGAGGACGAAGGAAAGAGGCAGTTTGTTGCTGAGGCTGTTGTCAAGGGTTGGCCACAACAGTTTAAAATCTCTGGTTTGTTTATCATTGAGTTGACTAGACAGGATTCAATCTTTTAAAGTATTTTCAGTTTATATAAAGGCCTATTACAGTTTTTTAAAAGCAATTATTTAAACCGATTTATTATGAAAAATTTTTTAGGGGAAATCGAAACCGTTCCACATGGGAGAGTTTTTGAGGAGGTTTTCAACTTCTTCTGGAGGCAAAGGTTTAGCAAAAAAGTAACCTTGTCCCTGTTCACATCCTAACCGTCGTAATTGATCTAATTGTAATTGGGTTTCGACTCCTTCTGCAATAATATCTAAGCCTAGAATATGGGCTAAACTAACAATCGCCCTTACAATTTCCGAATTTTCATTATTGGGTTCCATCAGCATGACAAAAGAGCGGTCTATTTTTAAAGTATTAACAGGAAAACGATGTAAATAACTCAAAGAAGAATATCCGGTGCCAAAATCATCTAAACAAATTTCGATATCTCGTTCTTGTATCTTTAATAAAATCTCGGTTGCTGCTTGTAAATTTTCCATTAACAAGGTTTCTGTAATTTCTACTTTTAGATGTTTACTATCTAATTGACTTTCTTTTAAAATTTGATCAATGGTATCAATTAAGTTAGTATATTTCAACTGTTTACTAGATAAATTTACCCCAACTTTTAGATGGGAATAGTTAGGAAATTGCTTGTGCCATTTTTTCAGTTGTTGACACGCTTCTTTTAAAATCCACTCTCCTATGGGTATAATTAAACCGGTTTCTTCAGCAATAGGAATAAACTGACCTGGAGAAATTAAATTTTTGTAGGGATGATGCCAACGAATTAATGCTTCAAATCCCATTAAGTCACCGTTTTCTAAAGAGATTATAGGCTGATAATAGAGACTAAACTCTTGTTTATTAATGCCTATTCTTAAATCTGTTTCTAACTGTAAGCGCCTAACGGCGCGTTCGTGCATTTTGCGATCAAAAATGGCATAACAGGCTTTGCCATCGGCTTTGGCTCGATACATAGCTGTGTCGGCATCCCGTAAAATTTCTGAAGCTTTTTCATAGCCTGAGCTACTTAAAGCAATACCAATGCTAGTATTAATAAAGATACTTTGTTCTTCTAAAATAAAAGGTTT
Organism: Cyanothece sp. BG0011; assembly: GCF_003013815.1. Taxonomy (GTDB): domain Bacteria; phylum Cyanobacteriota; class Cyanobacteriia; order Cyanobacteriales; family Microcystaceae; genus Crocosphaera. The sequence goes on from NZ_PRLH01000011.1 coordinate 25,534, forward strand.
TGTCAGGTCTAAATGGATACGTTTAGCAATTTTAATGGCATCTTTTATGTCTTCAATATCTTCTAGTAAGATGGTAAATTCATCCCCTCCTAACCTGGCTAAGGTATCGTTACCCCGTAACCCATCTTGAAGTCGACGAGCAATTTCTTGTAATAATTGATCCCCAATAGCATGACCTAAACTATCGTTAATGACTTTAAATTCGTCTAGGTCTAAAAAGAGAACGGCAAAGGTAAACTTAGGATATCGTTTTTGTCTTTCTATGGCGTGTTCTAAGCGATCCATAAATAAAATTCGGTTGGGTAAATTGGTTAATGGATCGTGAGTAGCATTATATTGTAGTTGTTCTTCTGCTCGCTTTTGTTCGGTGATATCACTATCGATCCCATCGATACGAATTAAGTCCCCTTTCTCATCATAAACGCAACGCATTCGACTGGATAACCAACGAATTTGACCATCATTTCTAACCAAACGGTATTTATATTCTGTGTGACCTATTTCTTTGACAATTTGTCGATGATATTGAACGATTTCTTGATCGTCAGTATGGATTAAGTTTAACCAAAGATGAGAATTTTCAGATAATTTTTCTAGGGAAAAACCAAAGGTAATTTGAGCGGCCGGGTTAAGATAAATTAATCGAGAGAAATTAGCATCGAAAGACCAAACCACATCTTGAATAGAGGTTAAAATCCCTTCTAATCTTTGCTCACTTTCAGATAACGCTTGCTCCATTTTTTTTCGTTGGCTAATATCTGTAATCATGCCCAATGATCCCAGATAATTGCCTTGAGAATCAAATAAGGGATTAGTCGATACAATGGTCCACAATTCTTTTCCGTCACGACAACGAAACTTAAAATCATGGGTTTCAGCAATGCCTTGACGACGTTCTTGAATCTTTTGTTGGACTCTTATATTATCCTTAAAATCAACAAAATCAAATAAGTTTTTATCCATCATTTCTTCTATTTCATAACCTAACATTTGTGCCATTTGTTGATTGACAAATGTGGTTTTATTATCTTGATCAATAATCCAGATTCCTTCTGTGGCTGTCTCGACAATTTGACGATATTTTTCTTCACTTTCTGATAGTGCCTGTTGGGCTTCGTAATGTTCTGTAATGTCTCTTAAGGAGACTAAATAAGCAGATTCTCCTTGCCAAGTAATATCCGCTACACGCATTTGAGCAATAATTAATTTCCCTTGAGGTTGTTGAATAAAAATTTCTGTGGGTTGATCATTTCCCAAAGGTAACCCTAAAGGATGATTCATTAATTGAGGGGTAGAACGTCCAAATAAGTTAATTCCTGCCTCATTAATAAAACGAACCTTTCCCTGTGTATTGATCACTAATAAACCATCGGAAATGGTGCTAATAATTCGTCCTAATCTTTCTTCGCTTTCTTGTAGGGCAAGGGTTTGATTGATTTGTTGAGTAATATCAATGGTTTGACCTAATAAATGTAGGGGGTGTCCTTCAATATCTCGAATTAATGTGGCTTGATGTAGACCATAAATAATTTGCTGACTTTTAGTGATGTAGCGTTTTTCTAGACGAAAACTATTAATTTCTCCTGAGAGTAATTGGTTAAATAGTTGCTTTTCTCTTGCTAAATCGTCGGGATGGGTAATATCAGCACAACCTTTTGTTAATAATTCTTCTGGGGTATAACCCACTAATTGACATAAGGCTTGGTTAACATTAATCAGTTTCCCTTCCATATTAGCTAAGCCCATAGCGGTGGGAGACTTATCAAATAGAAGACGAAACTTTTCTTCACTTTTTCTTAAGGCTGCTTCGATCTTTTTCCATTCGGTGACATCACGGGCAACGGCATAAATGGTTTTTTCTTCCACATTAGCCACCGATGTCCAAGTTAACCAACGATAAGACCCATCTTGACAACGATAGCGATTTTCAAAATAATGGACTTTTTTCCCTTGGGTAAGGTTTTCGAGTTGTTGTCGGGTTGCTGTTTCATCGTCAGGATGCAACCATTCTCGGAAAGGTTTCGAGGTTAATTCGGCTACCGAATAACCCAGGGTACGGGCAAAAAATGGATTAATTTTTTGAAATAACCATCAAACCCTACAATACAGCACATTTCTAGGTTGAGGTTAAAAAAGCGATCGCTGTCAATGTCACTTATATTTGGTGTTTGCGGTTGATGGGGGCTGAGGGTTTTTCCAATTAATTGGGCCGCAATTTCTAAAAAAGTAGATTCTGTTGGGTTATAGTTGCGTTTTTCTTGACTGTAAACACTTAAAATGCCGTAAGGTTGATCGGATGTGGGAATAACCACACTCATGCCACTGATGAGATGATGATTGACTAAGAAGGGGTGAGCCGATAACAGGTTTTCGGTGGTAAAATCTTCAACAATTAGGGTTTGAGTGAGTTGACACAGATGAGTTAGGGGAATGGTGAGGTTTCCTATTTCTTCGTCGTTCCAGCCCACGCCCCCCACTAAATGTAACACGGGTTGATCAATTCCTCGTTTTAAAATAGCACAGTAGGGAACCTTGAGGGTATCAGCAATAATCCGAGTGATTTCTTGGCTAAACTGATTAATGTCTTGACATTGTAGAATCATTTGAGCCATCCTACTGATGGCTTGCTGTTGGGAAATTTGTGCTTCAACAGTAGGTTCCCATAGTTTTTTAGATGTTTTACCTTTATATCGAAGCTTGTCTTTCACTCGGATTAAGTCCCCATTCTAGTGCTTCAAACTTGGGTTCTCTATTTTAGACAACTTTTTCAAGTCTTGTTTAATTTTAATCAAATTTGGTGAAGTTTTAAAGAGAATGTAAATGGTTAGTAATAATAACTTGAATTTTCGCTGATTTAATGCTCGCTTGATCATTAACTGCCCAATGAAATTCAGGTTAATCCCCTACATAAAAGTGAGAAGTTAGGGAATGACCAGTGGATTAACTTTGATATTTTTATTTCTTTTTATTATCCTTAGCATAGTATAACTTGAATTTTTGAGTTTTTACTATTTTGTTAATAAAGATCACATTGATTATCGCCTTTATTGGTGTCATCATATCCGATCTAACGAGATTACTATTGATACTTCTTTATGGACATTTTATAAATATTTAATCATTTTCTCATCAAGATCAGAGCCGTTTTTTGGGTTAAATCAAGTTAAGGTTTTAATATGATTAGATTTTGGGCAATAATATTAATACTTTTTTTACTGTCTTTAGGGTTACGTTTTTGGAGTTTAGGGCAATTTAACACCTTGGTATTTGATGAAATTTATTATGCTAAATTTGCCAACAATTATTTAACGCAAACTCCTTTCTTTAATTCACATCCTCCCTTGACAGAGTATTTAATTGCCCTAGGAATTTGGCTAGGATCTTGGTTTCCTGTGTCTCCTGAAATAATGAATGATTTAACAGGTTCGTGGCGTTCAACCATTAGTTATCGTTGGTTAAATGCCTTGACGGGATCTTTTTTTCCTCTTATTTTAGGTGCGATCGCTTATCAACTGACTCGCCGTTTTTCTTATACGATAGTCGTTATATTTATTGCCAGTTTAGACGGATTATTTTTAGTGGAATCTCGTTATGCTTTAAATAATATTTATTTAGTCACTTTTGGTTTATTAGGTCATTTATTATTCTTGCTTTTTGTTAATCATCAAAGAAAAATATATTTAACATTAAGTGGGATTTTTTTAGGGGCATCAGCAGCTATTAAATGGAATGGTTTAGGGTTTTTATTAGGAATTTATTTGATAATTTTTATTGTTTACTTATCACCAAGATTAAATCATTTATTTAATCCTAAAAATTTAGGGGTATTTGAAAAGATAAAATTAATTCAACCTTCTTTGTTAATTTTTAACTTATTGGTCATTCCTATTTTTACTTATAGCATTCTTTGGTTACCCTATTTATTACTAAACCCTGAATATAGTTGGTGGGAAATTCATCAAAAAATTTGGTCATTTCATCAAAGTATTGGGGATAGTTCTGATGTTCATCCCTATTGCTCTAAATGGTATAGTTGGTTAATTATGGCGAGGCCAATTGCATATTTTTATGAAACACAAAATACACCATCAGGAACTATTGTTTATGATGTCCATGCTATGGGAAACCCTATTTTGTGGTGGTTAGCAACGGGTTCAATTTTAATTTTTAGTCTTTTTATTATTGTCATTTTGTATCAACGAAAGTATAATGTTTATTTCTCACTTCTTTTCTTTATTCTTATTAATTATTTAGCGAACCTATTACCTTGGATATTAGTCACTCGTTGTACTTTTTTGTATCATTATATGTCTGCTTATAGCTTTTCTTTATTGGGTATTGGTTTAATAATTGAACAATGTTTAATGAGTGAATTAATTTTTAATCGTCGTCTAGGAATTATCTTCTTGTTATTAATTACTTTTGCTTTTATTTATTGGTTACCCATTTATTTAGGACTTCCTTTATCTCCGAGAGAATTTGATCTGAGAATGTTACCTAACTGGATTTAATGACATCATTAAACAAGACAAATTGAGGGGGGCAATGTTCACAAAGCAATATTTAACTTTTTAGGGAATATTGCCCACCCTAGCTTATAATTCTAGTCCACTATCTTCAAATAGTTTGACTAATTTTTCTCCCATTAATTGTTCTTCTCTTAGCATGACTAAACACTTTTTAGCAAACCAATCATCCTTTTTGATTTTATCCCTCAAAAAGTCTTTAACATCGTCCTCAGTTAGTTCTTTTTCTGAATAGAGTTTTTGAATTTCTTCCAAGGAACGATAAAGAATGGTATTTTTACCAAAAATTTCGTCTTCGTAGATAATTTCTTTACTCATCCATTCCCAATCAACCCGTTGTATCCAGAGTTTTTCCCCTGAGAAAATAGAGTTAATATTCAGGGTTAAATCATCGGTTACCCACCAATAAGTTTGAGGATCATCGTACATCGCACCTGTTAAACTGTTAGGTAAGGTAACATGATTCCCTGAAAAGTTACGAAGGTTAACGTTAGCATTTTCTGTGGTTCGATAGGCAATTTTTAAGCGTAAATACAGCCCTTCTTTTTCATATTTATCTTTGCGAGGCAAGAGGTTAAAAAAGCTAATGGCTGCCCCTGCGTCGTAAATTTCAATTAAACCTTGTTCTTTATCTAAATACCAGTTTGAACCATAAATAGCTGCATCAACGGCTGCAGCACTTCCTGTGTGTCCCAAAACATCCTTTTCTGTGGCAAAATAAGGACGAGGCATTACCGTCTTTTTCACCTTGGGAAAAAAATTCGCGTTTCGGTTCCATAATTTATCCTTGAAATCCCTAATTTATTCACAAGTTTTACCTGTGTAATTTTTTATTATATCATTTCGTGGTTAACACCCTATTATATATTTAGCCATAGTAAAAACAATATTACTATAATTTAACTTAAAGATTTAATTCTCAATTATGACTAATGAGTAGCTAAGTTTTAAACTTTGAATTACAATTTAAGAGATTTACGAAAATTAATTTATAGTGTTATTATAACAAGAGACAGGAGTATCATTTTAAGAGTGATATTAGAATTTGAGTGGGATGAGTTTAAAAACAAACAAAATGAACGTAAACACGGTATTAGCTTTGAGGAAGCAAAAACTATCTTTAATGATCCCTACTCGATTACAATTAATGATCCTAATCACTCTATGGATGAAGCACGATTTATTGATATTGGATTATCGATAAATTATCGTATTCTTGTTGTTGTTTATACCGAACGTCAAAACAAAATTAGAATTATTAGTTGTCGTAAAGCAACTGTATCAGAAAGGAGAATCTATGAACAATAATGAGCCAAACTTAAACAATAATATTGAGGATGATATGCTACCTGAATATGATTTTAGTCAGGGAGTCAGAGGGAAACATTATCACGCTTATCGACAAGGACATCAGGTAACTATTAATAAAGAAGATGGGACAAAAGTTGTTCAAAATTTTGTCTTAGAAGAAGGTTCAATTATCTTAGATCCTGATGTTAAGGAATATTTTCCTGATTCTGAATCCGTTAATAATGCACTGCGAACTTTAATTAATTTAATTCCTAAATCAAAGAAAAAATAAACTAATTATGATACACTAACTTAACTTTTAAAATATATAAATTTACAACATTTGAATTCAAAAATTACACATTAACTTACAAAATTGAGAAATTTTTGCTTAACTATTTTTCTGTTATACCTATAAACTTCTAACTACCCCAAAACCATTAAACCTAAATAAAGGATTAGAATGCAGCAAGAAACCGAAAGACAGACTATACAATAAGTTCGGTTTATTCTATCTAACTCTACAAAAACGCTTATGCCACGCCGCGACGACTTAAAGAAAATCTTAATTTTGGGTGCAGGTCCCATTGTGATTGGCCAAGCTTGCGAATTCGACTATTCTGGTACTCAAGCCTGTAAAGCACTACGAGAAGAAGGCTATGAGGTAGTCTTAGTCAACTCTAACCCTGCCTCTATTATGACCGATCCCGAAATGGCCAATCGCACCTATATCGAACCCCTCACCCCCGATATGGTAGCAAAGGTCATTGCCAAAGAACGTCCTGATGCGTTATTACCAACCATGGGAGGACAAACGGCCCTGAATGTTGCGGTGGCCTTGGCTAAAAATGGCACCCTCGATAAGTACAATGTAGAATTAATTGGGGCGAAATTACCTGCTATTGAAATGGCAGAAGATCGAGAACTGTTTAAGGATGCAATGGCTAAAATAGGGGTTCCCGTCTGTCCTTCCGGTATTGCCAGTACCCTCGAAGAAGCACAGGCGATCGGTAAAGAAATCGGCTCTTATCCTTTGATTATACGCCCTGCGTTCACGTTAGGAGGGACAGGGGGAGGGATCGCCTATAACCAAGAAGAATTTGAGGAAATGGCCCAGTTTGGGATCGATGCGTCCCCTGTATCGCAAATTTTAGTGGAAAAATCCTTATTAGGATGGAAAGAATACGAATTAGAGGTAATGCGCGACTTAGCAGATAATGTAGTTATTATCTGTTCGATCGAAAACTTTGACCCGATGGGAGTCCATACCGGGGACTCCATTACCGTTGCACCGGCGCAAACCTTGACGGATAAGGAATATCAACGGTTACGGGACTATTCCCAAGCTATTATAAGAGAGATTGGGGTCGAAACCGGTGGATCTAACATTCAGTTTTCCGTTAACCCCACCAACGGCGAAGTGATCGTCATTGAAATGAACCCTCGTGTTTCTCGATCTTCTGCTTTAGCATCGAAAGCAACCGGGTTCCCTATTGCTAAGTTTGCAGCTAAACTGGCCGTGGGTTACACCCTCAATGAAATATCTAACGACATCACCAAGCAAACCCCTGCATCCTTTGAACCCACCATTGACTATGTGGTAACAAAAATACCCCGGTTTGCCTTTGAAAAATTTCCCGGATCTCAAGCTATTTTAACCACTCAGATGAAGTCTGTGGGGGAAGCAATGGCCATCGGACGGACGTTTCAAGAATCCTTTCAAAAAGCCTTAAGATCCCTCGAAACCGGACGGTATGGGTTCGGATGTGATAAACAAGAAACCTTACCCTCTTTATCCCAAGTTCGATCCAGTCTGCGAACTCCTAACCCCGATCGCGTCTATAGTATCTATCATGCCATGAGACTAGGCATGACAGCAGAAGAAGTCCACGAGTTAACGGCCATCGATATCTGGTTTTTGGATAAGTTAGAGGATCTCATCGACACCGAAAAAGTCCTCAAACAAACCAAGTTAAAGGATATTGATGCGTCTGATATGCGCGTCATTAAACAAAAAGGGTTCAGCGATCGCCAGATAGCATTTGCCACAAAAACCACAGAAGATGAGGTAAGAAACTACCGTAAAAGCTTAGGGATCATTCCTGTGTATAAGGTAGTGGATACTTGCGCGGCGGAGTTTGAAGCCTATACCCCTTATTATTATTCCACCTACGAACCCTCAGAAACAGAAGTTACCGTCACCGATAAAAAGAAGGTGATGATCTTAGGAGGAGGTCCTAACCGCATTGGCCAAGGGATCGAGTTTGACTATTGTTGTTGTCATGCGGCCTTTTCTTTGAGTGAGGCAGGGTATGAAACCATCATGGTTAACTCCAACCCGGAAACCGTTTCTACTGATTACGATACCAGCGATCGCTTGTATTTTGAACCCTTAACCAAAGAAGATGTCTTAAACATCATTGAAACGGAGAACCCTGTGGGGGTTATTATTCAGTTTGGTGGACAAACACCATTGAAACTTGCCGTCCCATTGCAGACATACCTCGACAGTCCGGAATGTCCCGTACAAACCAAGATATGGGGAACTTCACCGGACTCTATCGACACCGCAGAGGACCGAGAACGGTTTGAGAAGATTCTACACGATCTCGATATTAAACAGCCACCAAACGGCATTTCTCGCAGCTATGAGGAGTCTTTAAGGGTGTCTTCCCGTATTGGTTATCCCGTGGTGGTTCGTCCCTCCTATGTACTGGGAGGACGCGCTATGGAGATCGTTTATTCCGATGAAGAGTTAGAACGATACATGACGTATGCAGTCCAAGTGGAACCGGATCATCCTATTTTAATCGATAAGTTCTTAGAAAATGCCATCGAAGTGGATGTTGACGCATTGTGTGACACCACCGGAAAAGTGGTTATTGGTGGCATTATGGAACATATTGAACAAGCCGGGGTACATTCTGGAGACTCTGCTTGTTCGGTTCCTTATACGACGCTTTCTCCTGCGGTTATTGAAACCATTCGGACTTGGACGACTGCCTTAGCCAATAGTTTAAAAGTGGTGGGGTTAATGAACATTCAATATGCCGTTCAAGGGGAACAGGTTTACATTTTAGAAGCGAACCCCCGCGCCTCTCGAACGGTTCCTTATGTGTCTAAAGCAACCGGTCGTCCCTTAGCAAAAATTGCCTCTTTAGTGATGTCAGGAAAAACTTTAGAAGAGTTGGGAATAACTGAGGAATTTGTTCCCCGTCATATTGCGGTTAAAGAGGCGGTTTTACCCTTCCAAAAATTCCCCGGTGCAGACACTTTATTAGGGCCAGAAATGCGGTCAACCGGTGAAGTAATGGGTATTGATGAGGACTTTGGCAAGGCATTTGCTAAAGCAGAAATTGCTGCCGGTGTTGATTTAGCTACCAGTGGAACGGTGTTTGTTTCGATGAGCGATCGGGATAAAGTTTTAACGGTTCCTGTGGTTAAAGATTTACTTGATTTAGGGTTTAAAGTGGTGGCAACTTCTGGAACACAAAAAGTTTTAGAAGAAAACGGAATTGAGGGAATAGAGGTTGTTTTGAAACTTCATGAAGGTCGTCCCCATGTGATAGATTGGATCAAAAATAAACAGATTCAATTTATTATTAATACCCCCAGTGGAGAAGATTCTCAAATTGATGGTCGGAAGATTCGACGCACTGCATTAGACTATAAATTGCCCATTATTACGACAATAGCAGGGGCAAAAGCAACCGTCGCAGCCATTCGTTCTTTACAGACTGAACCTTTGGAAGTTAAAGCATTGCAAGACTATATTTCCTAACATTTCGTCGGGTGGGCATTGCCCACCTTTATACATTATAATTAACTATTGTTGAAAAAAGGAAAATACACGATGACATTAACACAAACTGAAATAAAAATGTGGGAAAAGTCTAAGAAAAAAGACCCCACAAAAATGTCAGATGATGAAATTAATAGAAAGTATGAAAAAGGAGAAAAAAGAATTTTAGCTGAAATAGGTAGAGAAAAGTTACCTAGTTTTGCAGCATCTTTAAAAGAATCTCAATATATGGAAATGAACACTCGTCCCTTTTTCCAAAGAAGAGAACGTTGGGATGAAACAAAAAAATCTCTACTTATTGAATCATTTTTAATGAATATTCCAATCCCTCCAATTATTCTTTATGAGAAAGATTATAATTCTTATGAGGTAATGGATGGACAACAAAGAATTACGGCAATTCAAGATTTTTATGATAATACACTAATCCTACAAAATTTAGAAGTTTGGCCAGAACTCAATGGAAAAACTTATAATAATCTACCTAAAAAAATAAAAGCAGGAATTGATAGAAGATCAATTTCAACTATTACATTAATAACAGAATCAACTGATGATCCAGAAGAAGCATTTTTCTTAAAACAATTAGCATTTGAAAGAATTAATACAGGAGGAGTTAACCTAAGTCGTCAAGAAGTTCGTAACTGCTTATTTTATAATAAATTTAATGAACTTTTGTTAGAATTATCTGCTAATCCAATTTTTGCAAAAGCATGGGGTATTCCGATAGATAATGAGAAAGAAAGGAATACAAATACTTTATATAAAAAAATGGAAGATGCTGAGTTAGTGTTGCGCTTTTTTGCTTTACGAAATATTGATAACTTTAGAGGACAATTAGAAAACTTTTTAGACTTATATATGCAAAAAAGTGCTAATTTTTCAGAAGAAGATATTGATTTATTGAGAACAATTTTTTTAGAAACTATAAACTTAGCTTCTGATATTTATAATGACAATTTATTTCAACCTTATGGAGCTAAAAGAGATCGAGCTTATAAAGCTTATTATGACGCTGTTATGGTTGGTTTTAGTAACTATTTAGATCAATCTGATCTATTAAGACAGAAAAAAGAACAAGTAATAGAAGAAACTAAGCAACTGTTAAAAAATAATCCAGGTTTATTTACTGGACAAGGTAAAAATAAAGGTGATCTTGAAAAAAGAATTAGCTTATTTCAAGAAATGCTCAAAAAAATCATTGAAGAATAAATCTAAATGTTTGAGTCTATTTTAGAAACGGTTCAAGAAAATGTAGAAACTGTTCGTTCTATCATTCGCACTAATGAAGAATTAAGAAAACTGCTTTTTTCAAAAGACTTCATTATAGATGAAGATAATCAGTATTATCAACAATTGTCACTGATAAAACAATTAGTTCCCAATACAGTAAATTGGCGATTGTATGATCATTATTCAGTTGTAATGAGACTTTATGCTATTTATGAGCAATTTGTTAAAGAATTAATTACAGATTGGAGCAATTATTTGCCTGAAATTTTTTCAAATTATTCTGAATTACCTGAAAAAGTTAGAAAAACTCATCAAATAGGTGTCAGTAAATTACTTATGGAATTACAAAAAGATAAAACTCGTTTTGAACATCTTTCTGTTGACAAAGTAATTCGTGGACTTTATTTAGGACTTAGTGAAAATGAAGATGATTTTGAATTACTTGCTGATGCCTTTATTTTACATGAACAAAATTTAAGAAAAGAAATTCTAGAAACCTTATTATCTAAAGCAGGAATTTCTGACTCTTGGAAATGGGTAGAAAAACATCGAAAGATAAAAGATTTTTTAGGTAATGAAAATACAGCAGAAGGTCAATTAAAAGAAATCATTGATTATCGTAATGATGCTGCTCACGGAGGACTTATTGAAATTGATAATGTCTTATCAGAAAATCAATTAGTAGACTTGTGTACATTTATTGAAGCTTTATGTCAAGCATTAGCTGAGTTAGTAACTTATAAAATTATAGAAAAACAAAAATTAATAGGACAAATAAAAGAAATTGGTAAAATTAGTAGATGGTTTGATAAACTTCAAGCGTGTCAAGCAAAAATTCAAAATACTCAGTTATCAGTCGGAGAAGAACTATTTTTAGTGAGTGAGGATACAGCTTATTGTAAATCAGTTAAAATTGAAAGTATTATGGATAAACATGACAACCAACAGCAAAAAATCAATCTAATGAGTGAACAAGTGTTAGGATTAAAATTTAATAGTAGTGCGAAAAAAGGATTAATTATTTTTCAATATGTACCAAAGAATTAAAGGAGACAAACACTATGACTATTGTTATTCGTAAATTATCAGATCCCTATCAACTTTCTAATAAGAAATAAACGCCATTAGAAGCGAAATTAAAGGATATCAAGACGCAAATAAACAGCAGTTAAATGTTTCATTAGGAGTCTTAGTTACTGCTGCAGTTGCGATTTTAGTTAGTGTTATTTTAAGTATCAATAATTAGGAATTAACTTTTAATCTGTTTATATCGTTCTTTAAACTCCCGTTGCTGTTGTTTATGATCGACAATAGGCTGAGGATAACCACAACTATGCGCTTCTAAAGGTGGGATTTTTCCAGTTACTAAATATTCCGTATCAAGAGAACTTATTTCAGGAACCCATAGGCGAATATATTCCCCATCGGGGTCATATTTTTGTGCTTGACTAGCAGGGTTAAAAATGCGTAACGGTTTCGGGTCCATACCACTGGATGCACTCCATTGCCACCCTCCATTATTAGCGGATAAGTCTCCATCAATCAATTTTTGCATAAAATATTTTTCTCCCCACTGCCAATTTATCATTAAATCTTTGGTCAAAAAACTAGCAACAATCATCCGACATCGGTTATGCATCCATCCCGTTTCATTTAACTGTCTCATGGCAGCATCAACAATAGGATAACCGGTTTTTCCGTCACACCAAGCTTGAAAATGGTCTTCATTATTATTCCAAGGAAAGTCCTGAAATTCTTCTCGATAAGGACCCTCTGCTAACTCAGGAAAAAAGTATAAACAGTGTTGATAAAATTCTCGCCAAGCGATTTCTTGCTGCCAAGTTTGTATATTCTCCCTTGCTTCGTCACTGCGGGTATTTTCATAAGCTTCTACAGTTGCTTGCCAAACCTCACGAATACCGATAACACCGAATTTGAACGCCGGACTAAGTTTAGACGTTCCGTCTATTGCAGGTAAGTTTCTTTGTTCTTGATAACTATAAATGGCATTATCACAAAAGTAATTAAGTTGTTCTTTAGCTGCAGTTTCTCCGGGTTCTAAAAGTAAGGGGGCATCCCAATCATAACCTAAATCTTTAGCAGTGGGTAAGTCAATCAATCCTAAGTTTTTAACGGTTTTTATTTCTTCATCAGTTAAACTTTCTAATTTGTCTATAGACTCAGCAATGTTTGCTTTTTTTTCTTTAACCCAACTGCGCCAAAAAGGGGTATAAACTTTGTAAGGATCATTATTACTTTTAGTGAGAATTTCTCCGGGTGCGTGTAATAATTGATCCCAGTAAGTTTCTGATGTAATACCTTTGTCTTGTAAGGCTTCTTTTACTTGTTTATCCCGTTCTTTACTATAGGGTTCAACGTCATTATTCCAAACTACACAATTAACCTTTAAAGCGTCTGCAACTTTAGGAATAATTTTGGTGGGTTCTCCTTGAAAAATTAATAATTGACCCCCTAACTTTCGGTAGCTTTCTTGTAAGTCTCGTAAACACCCTAACATATAATTTACTCTAGCGGGTGCAATGTCATCTCGGTTTAAAAGATTCGAGTCTAAACAAAATAAACCCACTACTTTAGAACTTTTTTGATACCCTTGGGAAAGTCCGATATTGTCAGATATTCTTAAGTCACGACGATGCCAAAAAATTACACTATTTGTCATGGATAAATATATAAGGTGGGCAAACTATCAATCCTAATCTTAACTATTGTAAGGTTTTCTGAGACGTTGCCCACCCTACAACATCTAGGTAAACTCAGAAATATCTTCCTTGCATTCATCGGCTAAATAACATAAGGCCCGGAATCTTAACCCGACTAACTGTTCATACAAAGGATTAAGCTTACATAAAGGGGGAATGTGAACCACTTTGTGACCAAATAGCTTGATATCTCTTTCAAACGGACATTGAGGGGGAACCATCTTACAAATAAATCGGGCTAAACTGGGATCTTGGATGTCCATGCCATCTAACCAGTCTTTAAGGGGATGTAGTAAATCGGGGTGAGGATGGGGAGGACTCACCAAGGGGGCTGCATTGCCGATTTCTTGAGCTTCAGGATGGTCTCCGTCGGGTTCGCATAGGGTATGTTCTAAGGATTCTAACGCCTCTATTTTTAGCCCTAACGCTTCGCTATAGCGATGTAAAAGTTCTGCTTCAGAAGCGGAGTAAATCCCATCGGCGATGGCCACTAAAACCGCCGTCCTTAAGAAGTTTTCACCGGTATTGGGATCATGGCCTAATATATCGGCCAACTCTTCGGGTTCGATGGACTTATAGAGAACGGCCTCTTCGTCGTCGATGGCTAAATCTTTTGTTAAATCTGCGATTAACTTCTGTTCTTGGGGGTCATAGTTACCGTCACACCAAGCAAGGGTAAGTAACCCTCTCAACCAAGCAGAAATTTGCTCTTTCGTATATGGAGATTTTGCTACACTTGCCATAAGAATTTATAGTTAGCTTTTTTAGGTTAGTCGTGAGGAACATAGGGTTTTCGGTGGGGCAAACAGCAAAGGATGACCCTTATTATTAAGATCCATTTCTTCTGCTTTAACTGCCAGAAAGTTATGTTCCCCTTCTTTAATTTTAACTTTTTCTTTGGACTAACCTTAGTAACTTATTGAACAATCACGGGAATTCCTGTTTGCACTAATTCATATAAGGCTTTAACGTCTTGGTTTCGCATTCTAACGCAACCATGAAAACCGCTTGTCCCATGACGTGTTCCCCTGGGTTCCATGAAATCCGATGTATTTACCCCCTTCTCT